>JAQBQW010000016.1 GCA_028286805.1 Parcubacteria group bacterium
ATTTGAAAGGGAATACGGATATGTTTCTGAGGCTCCGGATTTAAGGAACAAATCCGCATTCGGATCATCTGCATTAGCCACCACTGCGCTCCGCTTATTCAAGCTTTTGCCAAGCGATTTGGTGATCTGAAGCTTGGCCTCTCTGTATTTTTCAAAAGATCCGTGGGATTCAATATGTTCGGGAGAAAGATTGGTGAAGACCAGAGCATCCAAATCCACCCATTTATGTCTGTATTGCTTGGCAGCTTCCGAAGACATTTCCAGCACCGCGACATCGCATTTGGCTTTTACCGCTTCTCTCAAAAAATGCTGGACGAAGAATCTGCCGGGAACGGTCATCTTCTGTTTGTTTGGACGGGATTCGTCTCCGATTTTAAATCGGATGGTTCCAAGCAGAGCGGTCTTGTGTCCGGCAGCTTCGAATATTGCGGAGATCATCTCGGTCGTTGAAGATTTTCCTTTGGTGCCAGTGACCGCGATCACCGTCAATTCTTTAGAAGGGAATCTGTAGATGACTGCTCCGGTTAATGAGAGGAGATAGTGGTAAAGAGGAGCTGCGCTATTAAACAGAGACCGAGGAATAAACTTCTTGATAAAATGAAGAATGCGTTCCATACAATTATTTGCTTTGAGATAAAATCTTCAGTGCCT
Organism: Parcubacteria group bacterium; assembly: GCA_028286805.1. Lineage (GTDB taxonomy): Bacteria > Patescibacteriota > Minisyncoccia > Phycocordibacterales > Zambryskibacteraceae > JAIFWN01. The sequence goes on from JAQBQW010000016.1 coordinate 652, forward strand.
GCTTCACTCTCTCGTTTGTACTCTCAATTTCTTTCGGCACTTTCTTCAATGCATCTCGAACGTCCCGTTCGCTGTATCCGAGAGAAACCAATGCTTCGAGCGCGTCTCCTTCTGCCCGCATATTGATGCTCTGGTCTGCAGCAGTTGTCACCAACTTATCTCGAAGTTCGAGCACAATCTTCTCTGCATTCTTTTTCCCGATGCCGGAAACACGGGTTAAGTACGAGGTGTCATTTTCGGCCACTGCTTGGCGGAGCATGGAAGGGGAGGCGACGTTCAAGATGCCCAGAGCGGTTTTTGGTCCGATACCCGAGATGGTGATAAGCAGTTCAAATATTCCGAGAGTTTCTCTGTCTAGAAAACCGAAAAGGTCTAAGGCTGTTTCCCGAACCGCCAGATAGGTCCACAGGAAGATGGGCTGGCTCGGAATGGCATCAACAGCTACGTCGGTGGTAACCGCCACGCGGTACCCAACTCCTCCAACGTCGATCACGAGAAAAGCCAGATCCTTGTATAAAACAGTGCCTTTAAGAGTAGCGATCATGGGCATATGATAGCGAAAGGCTTGCCAGAAAGCGAGTTTTTAGATACTATCTTCTCCATGCCAATTACCCGTTCAGCCAAAAAAGCCCTCCGCACTTCCGATACGAAGCGCGAATTTAATATTGCCCGCAAGAATAAGGTGGATCGAGCTCTCAAATCGATCAAGAAATCTATTAAAGAAGGCAGCAAATCGGATGCTATGAAAGCTCTCCGAGACGTTCAGAAAGCTCTCGATAAAGCAGTGAAAGGTAACACCTTGAACAAAAATACAGCCTCGAGAAAGAAATCCCGACTCTCGAAGATGATCAAGAAGCTCTCGAAATAAAGATCAAAACATCCCCGCAAGGGGATTTTTTGATGACATGCTATGATGTCCGGAATGGAGCAAAAATCCTTCAATAAAAACCTTCTCGCCGTTCTTTTGGTAGTCCTCGTCCTCAGCGGAGCGATATTTTTTTATTTTAAAAATAAAAGCTATACCATCAGCCTCACCTCTTCAGAAGGGAAGGTGACTAAATTCGTATATGGAGAAGTGCCGGAGCTTTCAAATCCGGATTTTTTCGGAAAGATTAAGACGGATTTGGTAGACAAGAAAACGGATTTTATCGAAGCAGACCTTTCAGCTATGAAAGTGAGTGTATATAAAAACGGAGAGAAGGTGCTTGAAGTGCCGATAAAAACTAAAGGACGCGAAGGATCCTGGTGGGAGACTCCTGCCGGCTTGTATAAAATTGCCACCAAGGAAAAAAGCCACTTCTCCTCAATGGGGCACGTGTACCAGCCATGGAGCATGCAGTTCCAGGGAAATTTCTTTATCCACGGCTGGCCGTATTATCCAGATGGCAAAGATGTCGCTTCGACCTATTCCGGCGGATGCATCCGTTTGGAAACGGAAGACGCCAAGAAAGTGTTTGATTTGGTGAATGTGGGAACGCCGATTCTCGTATTTGAGAATGACTTCTCAACAGACAACTTTAGCTATGAAGAAGGAGCGGCGACACTGTCTGCAAAGAGCTTTCTTTCCGCCGATCTGAAAAATAACCACGTCTTTGCGAAGAAGACATCCGAAGAAGTGGTTCCGATCGCTTCATTGACGAAGCTTATGACCGCTCTCATCGCTACGGAATATATTAACTTGGATAACATCGCTACGGTTCCAAAGGAAGCTATTATTTACACTTCGAGGCCTCGGTTAACCGTGGGTTCGAAACAAAGCATTTATACGCTTCTGTTTCCATTGCTTATGGAATCTTCGAACGAAGCCGCTGAAACTATTTCCCGATACTATGGCCGAGACGGATTTATCCAGCACATGAACGAAAAAGCGCTCGCTATTGGCATGACCCACACCCACTTTGCGGATGCATCCGGTGTATCTCCTGAAAATGTTTCAACCGCAGAAGATTTGTTTATGCTCGCAAAGTATATTTTTAATAACCGCAGCTTTATTTTCCACATTACCTCCGGAAGCATCCAGAACAGTATTTACGGAGAAAGCGGATTTGCAGATATTCAAAACTTCAATGATTTTGTGGGGCAGAAAGATTTCTTTGGAGGAAAGAATGGTAAGACAGAAGCGGCTGAGCAAACCAACCTTTCGGTATTCAATATGAAAGTGGGGGAGATAACCAGACCTGTGGTGGTGATTGTGCTTGGATCTCAAGACGCACGAGCGGATGCTCAAGCTTTGTATAACCAGACAACGGGACAGATTAGGTAAAGAAAAACGACTGTCATGGACAGTCGGGGGTGAAAGACGGGAGGCAGCGGTTTAGCCTTGGGGGTATGCTCATGCCCCCGGGTTCACGCTCTTGTACAAACAAGCGTTACTCAGGAATCCGTGAGAGTGCGGTGTATGGCAACTCGCGCCACCCATGCTCTGGATGGTTGGATCCTTCAACTCCTTCCAAAAGAACTGGAAGTTTGGGCTGTTCCCGAAGGAATCACGGTTGTTTTATTCCGCCAGCCATCCTCGTCTGTATCTAGACTACTCTCTATACACAGAGTGTCAAATGTATTGAAAATTATTTTGTGCTCTCAGTAGGAATCGAACCTACATTTTAACTTCCGCAAAGTTATGTCCTATCCATTGAACGATGAGAGCAAACACGCGCTCAGATTATCATACCGAGACTAAAACCCCAAATATTCGAGAATCTTTTCCGCCAGAGGAAGATCGAGACGTTCTTCGGGTAAATATTCAGCCAAGATATCTCGCAATTTTTCTGGATCAACTTTTTCTCCGATAGGGATGATGATGAGAGGCATCAAGGTTTTCTTTGAACGGAGAATGATTTTTTTATGAGGATGTTCTTCGTCTACCCAATATCCGTGAAGGGTATCGTATGGATAACGGACTTTTCCTCGAACAACTCCTTTGTCATCAATGAATGCATGGATGATTTCCGGCGGGCGATTGATATACAAAGAAAGGGTGAAGACTGATAAAAGAATGAGAATGCCGAAAATAATATTGCCGAGGAGAATGGAGACAATTGCAAAGGAAACAGTGAGGATGCCGACGGCCCAAAACCAATCGGCCGAACGTTCTTTGTGTTCGTATTCGTGAGCGTCCCATTCAATGTGCAGAGTAGAAACTTTTGCCATGTGAAAATTGTAGCATAGGAATACAGGAAGAGGTTTACATTTGCCAAATTAAAGAGTTATATGTAATACAGAAAAACAATTCGTCCCATCACTAAGGAGGACCAGATGCAAGAATGGGAGGTGGTACTCAAGGATACAAGGAAAACAATCGAAGCGGGAAAGGTGGTTGGAGTGCTTGGGTGGCCTCCGAGATTTCACGATGACCTAACCAGGCTCGTGCCCGCATCGAAGTTTCTCTTCTGGGCGAATTTTCCAAGGTCAGTTCCTCCAGAAGTGGGATACGTTGTACGGACAAAGGAGGCACCCCGGGACCTTGTTGTTCGTCTCAGAAAAGAAGGTTTGTTCGTATCGAATCTTGGTTTGAGTAAAGAAGAGGTGCGACGACTTGTCCGTGATATAGTTCCAGAACTAACGCCCATGCCGACACTCTTGCAGCCAAGGGAGGAGGTTCCAGACATGTCATCTTCCTTGGAAAATGAACCAGATCAGAAAGTGTCGGCACCGCTCGAAGTGAAGAACTTCCCAGAGACAATGGAAGAATCGCGTCGCGCATTCTCGTTTGATTTCCTTCAGATGACGAACGGGATGCCTGAGAAACCACTGTCAAAGTACGAGGTTTCCCTTCTGCTCGTGACGCACTTTGGTGAAAAGGGCAAGTCTCCGAAAAAGCATAGTGACCTGATTGAACCAGTCACTAGTCCAGGAGACGTGCGCGCAGGTTCCTATCAAGCAACTGCACTGCTTCTGGATCTGGCGCTTTCTCGTTCGGAAACTGAGCCAAAGGATCCGGTGGAGAAGCTGCGCTGGCTTGTTGCACGCAGGCCTCTGCTTATTCGGAAGATGTCTAAGCTCGATGATGAAGAAAAGGTATTTTTGAGTCGGCTGGCGAACGACAGAGCCGAAATCTCAAATGAGATTAGGCGTTGCGACAAAGCAGATGAGATTCTTGCGGAAATGATGAAGGTCTAATGTTGAGTAGATGCAGGGTACGGTGTTCATCCATGTATGGACACCTTTTTTAATATCAACAAAAGTTCAATTCTTATTTTGATAATAAAAATCACTGCTACATTGAGCGGTGAAATTCTTTGCGGAGGAGGTGAGATTCGAACTCACGATCCAGTTGCCCAGATTCCACTTTTCAAGAGTGGTGCCTTCAACCGCTCGAGCCACTCCTCCAATGCGCATAAGGGTATCAAAAATATCAGATATTTACCACCTTTTTCCTCAGCCAGCTTTTGGATAAAAAGTGTTCTTCATAATGACAATTTGGACAAATAAGCTCTAAGTTTTCTAGTTCATTATTGCTTCTGTCGCGATCTTTGTGGTGGATTTGAAGAATTTCATATTTTGAATATTGGCATCGTTCACATAATGTACCCCTCTGTTTTAATAAACGAAGTTTGAGTATTTGTTGAGATTTTACTTTATCTCTTGGTCTATTCATCAAATACTTGATTCCTGTTCGATGAATATTGGAACATGACCGACTGCATGTTTTTCGGTGAAGTGAAGACATAATAAGTGTTCCGCAAACAACACAAGGTTTTTCCTTACGTTGTGCAATGCCGTAGCATTTTTGTCCGCAATAAAATGAACCAGACGCCTTAATTTTAGAAGGGCGTCTATAGATTCCTTTATTACATACAAAACACTTTGTATTTGATTTTCTTATGTATGTTTCTCCCATCTATATATTATAAATTCAGTCAAAAGTGCTATCCCCAGGTACATATTTCTAGATTTTTATAGGTAAAAGAATATATAAGCAATATGTAATATACTGGGGCCATGAAGGTATTAGCTGTGGATTACGGAGCCAAAAGAGTAGGCATCGCCTCAACCGATGATTCGGGAGAATTTGCCTTGCCTCGCGTTGTGTTACCAAACAATGAACTTCTGTTACCAGAAGTATTGAAATTAATCCGCGAAGGAAATATTGAGAAAGTAGTCATTGGGGAATCAAAAAACCTAGACGGTTCACGAAATCAAATATTAGATGAAGCGGAAAAGTTCGGAGATGCATTAAAAGGAAAAGGGATCGAAGTAGTATTCCATCCAGAAGTGTATTCTTCAATGGAAGCAGATAGACTACAGGGACAGAATGCCATGAGAGATGCTTCCGCAGCTGCCATTATTTTAAAAAGTTATATAGATTCACACAAATGATAACAATAGACGAATTCAAGAAAGGGGAGATCACCATTGGTCTCATTACAAATGCCGAAGTGATTGAAGGATCAGACAAGCTACTTAAGTTAACAGTGGACTTTGCAGAAGAGAATCCCCGTACAGTTGTTTCGGGTATCAGAAAGTATTTTGCCGATCCCGCCGAGCTGATCGGAGTAAAATGCGCCTTTGCTACAAACCTCGAACCCCGTCCTCTCATGGGTATCCCAAGCGAAGCGATGATACTCGCTGTTTCAAATGACGAAGTCTTTTCACTTCTTCGAGTTTCAGAAAATACTCCTCAAGGGTTGAAGGTAAAATAATTTGGTGCTCCCGGCAGGAATCGAACCTACATCAAAGCCTTAGAAGAGCTCTGTTCTATCCATTGAACTACGGGAGCGTGCCTCTACGGTATCATAAAGACTACGTTTTGTTTATCCTGAGAGTAATTTTTGTTATCAACACTCGACACTGAAAGTAAGCTTGAGGGCTAAAATACGTTATATAATTATGAGGTTCAATTAAAAGTTAGCATATACGTATTACTATTATGGGAAAGACATTAGCAATGGTTTTGGGATACGTTTTTGTGATCCTCGGCGTTTTGGGATTCATCTCGAATCCGCTTGTAGGCAGCACAGGATACTTCCTTGCTGATACAGTTCATAATCTCATCCATCTTGTTTCCGGTATTGTATTCCTCTGGGTTGCATACGGTGCACCTATGAAATCGGGTGCTGTTTTGAAAATCTTTGGAGTTGTGTACCTTTTGATAGCAATTCTTGGATTCTTCCAGGCTGGCGACGTGCTTCTTGGATTTATTTCTTCGAACATGCACGATACATGGCTTCACTTGGTTCTCGGGGTTGTTCTCCTCGTTGGAGGCCTCAAGGCTAAGGGTATGCCTCAGGGCATGTAGGGTTACGTTTCTCTGTTTAACAAAAAAGCACCTTATGGGTGCTTTTTTGTTTCTGTGGGCACGGAGGGATTTGAACCCTCAATCCTTGCGGCACACGATTCTGAATCGTGCGCGTATACCAGTTCCGCCACGTGCCCAATACACAGAGCATACATTATATGGTAATATCGTTTCAATCAGGATTATCCTGAGAATCAAGGGAGATTAGCTCAGTTGGTAGAGCAACTCATTTACACTGAGAAGGTCACAGGTTCGAGTCCTGTATCTCCCACACCAAACCTTCTATGGACCTCACGCCTTTTATCATTTACGAAGACGAAGATATTCTTGCCCTCAACAAGCCGGCGGGAATTGTTGTACACGGAGACGGAAGAACGAAAGAAGAAAGTGTTTCGAATTGGTTGGTGCAAAAATACCCATTGGCAAAAGGAGTGGGGGAGATGATCCGCCTCGAAGGAAAGAAAAATGAAGACGGAACAGTGTCCGAAGGAGAAATTATAGACCGTTCCGGTGTTGTACACCGTTTAGACCGAGACACCTCCGGGGTATTGTTACTCGCCAAAACCCAAGCCGGATTTGATCACCTCAAGTCTCAATTTCTTGAACGCACTATTCGCAAAACATACTTGGCATTCGTATATGGATTGGTCAAAGAAGATCACGGAACGTTGAATATGAAAATTGGAAAAAGTCCTTCGGACTTTAGAAAATATTCTGCAGGTAGAGGAGCGACGGGAGAGATGCGCGATGCCGTTACTTATTACCAAGTCTTAAAACGCGGGGAAGGATTTACCCTTGTTGAAGCAAAACCAAAGACCGGCCGCACTCACCAGATCCGCGTCCATTTTCAATCTATGCAGAGGCCTGTGGTGTGCGATAAATTATATGCAGCATCCAAACCAAGCATCCTTGGTTTCCACCGCTTAGCGCTTCATGCGAGGAAAGTAGAGTTTGAAGATATGTCTGGAAAGACTCAGACACTCGTCGCTGAGTTCCCTGAAGACTTCAAACATGCCTTTGAGGAGATAGGGTATAAACCTAAATCTTGACCGGTCCATATTTTGATGATTTGATAAGATAAGTTTGTAACCGTTCCGGCGGCCTCCGGATATATCCGTAGATAACGGATAGAACGTTCTTCATAGGAGAAAGGCCATGAGTAATGGCAACCGCAATTCGTACGAACGTGTCCTCAAGATCTTCACTTCGGTGATGAGACTTGTTATAGAGGGTAAGCGTTCGATAGATCGGGTTGGTGATGCTTTGCAAGAAATTCTTGAGAATCGAGGTCAAGACACACTTCGTTTTCCAGTTTGGAAAACCGTGGAGCTCGGCATCGGGCCTCAGAATGGGGAAGGGTTTGTACAAGCGCTCGGTAAGGCTGAAATTCTCATCACCGAAACCGCAGTCAATGCATTGTGCAGTCCTCAGTTTCAAGTAGCTGATAGAAAAGAAGTGAAGCTTGTGAAAGTTACCTTGCGGGATCTGAATTTGCCAACGCGGAGGATTCATTTTTCCACGGCAGTCAATGTCGCAATGTCTCTTGGTCTTAAGCTATGTCCAGACGAAGTAGCCCCAGCGCTTCTTCTTCAGAACAAGCTTAGAAACATGAAGTGTGGCGATTATGTCAAAATCGCAAGTTTGCCGATTCCTGGAGACCAGGATATTAAAGATTATTCGGTTACGTTCATCGCTGGACCAGTAGAAGGGGGATATCAATTGGCTACCGGTTCTGGAACCGATTGCCATATTGTTGGTCCAGATGTTCGAATGATATTTGTTTCTCCTTGAAGGTTTCAGGCTCCGATTCCCTCGGAGCCTTTTTCTTTACTTAAAACCGCTCATATGTTAGATTAATCCCACTTTATGAATACCGTGCATTCACCAGTTAAGGTAGAAGAACGACAGAAACTCGACATCCGATCGGGAGACACTGTTCGCGTCTGGCAGAAGATCCAGGAAAAGGGTAAAACCCGCCTGCAGGCCTTCGAAGGTCTTGTGCTTGCCCGAAAGCATGGAGCAGAAGCCGGAGCCACCTTCACCGTTCGCCGTGTTTCTTCAGGAGTGGGTGTAGAGAAAATCTTCCTCCTATACTCTCCAATGATCGACAAGATTGAAATTGTGAAGCGTTCAAAGGTTCGCCAGGCCAAGCTCTACCACATCCGAGACAAGGCAGCCAAGGATATCAGACGCCAGATGCGAAACGTTCGAATGGCCAAGGATCCAGTGGAAGCTCCAGCAGAATCAAAAGAAGAATAAAATCGCCCAAGAGGGCGATTTGTTGTAATGGACTTAGTTTTTTGGTACGCTTCAATTATTGCTCGGGTGTTGAAATTGGTAGACAAGCTACCTTGAGGTGGTAGTGCCCATTGGGCGTGGAGGTTCAAGTCCTCTCCCGAGCACAACGTGAAGATCATAGATAGACAAGAAGTTGAATCAAATAAGGAAGCTATTATTGGATCCATTCGTGATGGATCGATTTTCGTTTACCCCACCGACACCATCTACGGTCTTGGTTGCAATGCACTCTTGGATGATTCAGTTCAACGGTTAAGAGAAGCAAAGAATAGAGACGAGAAACCATTTTCTGTAATTGCTCCGAATAAAGAATGGATACTTGAACACTGTGCGGTGAACAGGGAAGATGTGGATGCGTATCTTCCGGGTCCGTACACACTTTTTGTACAAGCAAAGAGAGGAACCGTTTCATCTCTCGTGAATCCGGGCGGAGATACGCTTGGAGTTCGTATTCCTAAACACTGGTTTGCAGATGTTATTGCCGCAGCCGGAGTTCCATTTGTGACAACATCCGTAAATGTTTCAGGCGAACCACATATGCAGAAATTAGAAGATCTGAAAGAAGGAATGAAAGAATATATTCAGTATTGTGTGTATGAAGGGGAGAATGCGGGTACTTCGAGTACGAAGATAGATCTGGTTTCTAAGGCCTAACTCTGGTATAAAGAGGACGTCGCAAGACATAATGGTGGCTATGGTGTAACGGTTAACACTCGAGCTTGTGGAGCTTGCAATCAGGGTTCGATTCCCTGTAGCCACCCAAACATGAAAACTATTGGAGTTGATCTTGATGACGTTCTGTTGAATTTCAACGATGCATTTATTGAATTTCATAATCTGAAATATGGTTCGTCATACAACAGATCTGATCTCACCACTTTTCATTATATGAAGAATCAGTGGGGAATTGATATACAGGAAAGCTTGAAAAGGCTCGATGATTTTTATCGATCAGAACATCACATAAAATCTCTTCCTGTAGATGGATCTGTAGATGCTATGACAGAGTTGCTTAAAAATAATGTCATTCATATCGTCACTGCATCACCCGAGGAATTTAAAGAAAATATATTGGCGTGGCTGAACGTGCATTTTGGAGATAAATTCAAAAATATCCATTTTATCCGGAAGACTATTTTTGATGGCAAAGCGAAAAATAAAAGGGATATTTGTAAAGAATTGAATATAGAAGTTTTTATCGATGATGCAATTCATAATGCAGAGGATATTATCTCAGGCAATATTCCTGTGATTCTTTTGGATACCCCATGGAATCAAGGTTACGAAGGTTCTCTTATCACAAGAGCATACTCGTGGGCAGATGTTACAGAGGTGTTAAAAAAGCCCTAAATCCTCCGCTAACTTTTGCTATACTTCAAAAATGAGTTTCATTTTAAATCTACCTTGGACCATAGTCGGCATATTGGCCAGCGTAGTTTCTTTTCCAAAGAACATAACTTTTCATAAAAAACCATTCGCTTTTGTTCTGCATATTAGAAGTTTTTGGTGGTATTCGTGGTTACCAAGCATGAGAGGAGTACGTGCCATGGCAATAGGGCAGGTTGTTTTACTCGGGCCATATATCCTTCCTAAAGATTTTGAGCATGAACTTGTTCACGTCGAGCAGGCAATACAAACTCCTTTCATTCATCCAATTTTGTATTTCATCGAATCACGTAAAAAGGGGTATAGACGTAATAAGTATGAAGTTGAAGCATATAGAAGAGCGGAAAATGTCTATGTTGAAAATAAAAAGATATTTATCTACGGAGCCCCAGGAGTCGGCAAAACCACACACAGTCTTGCTCTGCAAAAAGAATTCGGGTACCCATTAGTTGAAGGAGATTATCTCCGCGAAGTCGAAGCCCAAAAGGAAAAAACTAAAGAAGAAGATCCTTTTGTATACGTTGGGACAAAAGAAGCATGGCAATTATTTGGCGAATGCAACGAAGAGAATGTAATCAAAGGGTTAAAAGCCGTTCGAAAAAGCATGAATCCATACGTGCTAAGGGAAATAGAAAAACATCCGGGCAATCTAATTTTAGAAGCTGCGTTCCTCGATCCGGAGGTTCTTTCAAAGAAAGGAGAGTTGATTCTTGTCGTCACCCCCGACGAAGAAAAACACCGTTCCCAATATTATGCGCATCGTACAAAAGATAAATATTCTGAAGAAACATTTATTGCAGCCCGTATAATTCAGAGTTACCTTATCGAAGAAGCGAAACACTATTTAGTAAAAGTGATTTTGAAATAATCCCTCCTCCTTCGTTGTATTAATATTCGAAGCTTTAAAGTCCTGCAGAACTTGAGGGTTTCAAGACATTATCCGCTAATTCAACTATATGAAAAATAAATCCTTATCCAAATCCCTCTTAGTTCTCGGGTCTCTCCTGACCATCGGAGCGGGAATCGGTATGACCGGACTTGCAAGTGCCCAAGTGGTAACTTCTACAGCAACCCCAGCTACCGCAACCGCTACTGATACAAGACCCGCGCGAAATTCTTCAATGGGAGGGCATATCGGCAAAAATGGAGTGAAAGAACAACTCTTGACCGGTGACGTTGCTGCTAAAGTAACCGCTGCCGCCCTCACCGCAGTTCCAGGAGGAACTATAGTGCGAGTGGAGAACGATGCAGACGGCGC
>JAQBQW010000006.1 GCA_028286805.1 Parcubacteria group bacterium
GGAGAAATGCGCGAACCCGATACCATCTCGACTGCGGTAACTGCAGCTGAAACCGGACACTTGGTTTTCTCCACTCTCCATACAAACACCGCTTCGCAGACAGTGGACCGCATTATCGATTCGTTCCCAGCCAATGCCCAGGATCAGATTCGCATCCAACTGTCTTCGTCGCTGATTGGAATTTTCTCCCAGCGTCTCATTCCCCGCATCTCCGGCGGTCTCATTCCGGCATACGAACTTTTGATCAAGAATAACGCCGTAGCCAACCTGATTCGTGAAAAACGCACGGCTGAAATAAACTCGGTGATTGAAACTTCGGCCGAGGAAGGCATGATTGACTTGAACCGTTCACTCGCCAATTTGGTTCGAGCGGGGGAAATTACTGCAGAAAATGCCATGTTGTATTCGGTTAATCCCCGAACTCTCGAAAGAATGATATAACCAGAAATCCATGCTTTATATTTACAAATCACTCGATAGCACGGGAGCAAAAAAAGAGGGAACCATCGACGCGGTTTCCATCGACGTGGCTATCGATGCCCTTCAGACGAGAGGCCTTATCATTACCGAAATAAATCCTGAAGAAACGGACTCGTGGCTTTCCAAATTTTCAATTGGCAGCAAAGTCTCAAACAAAGACATCGTTATTTTAAGCCGCCAGATGGCGACATTGTTTGAAGCGCAGGTTTCCGCGCTTAAGATTTTCTCTTTGCTGTCTGCCGAGGTTGAGAACGATGCCTTGAGAAAAGCTCTCGGTGAAATTACAGACGATCTCCAAGGCGGAAGTTCCATTTCGAGCGCGCTCGGTAAACACCCAGATATATTCTCCGAATTTTATGTCAACATGGTCAAAGCCGGAGAAGAAACCGGAAAGCTGAATGAAACGTTCAATTATCTTGCTGACTATCTTGATCGAAGTTACGAAGTTGTTTCCAAAGCCAAAAATGCGCTTATTTACCCATCCTTCGTTATCGGGGTGTTTATTGCCGTGATGATTCTCATGTTCACGGTCATTATTCCTAAGATTTCGGTTATCTTGCTCGAATCCGGACAACCCGTTCCTTTTTACACTGCCATTGTATTCTCTATTTCCAACTTGCTCCTTAACTACGGTCTTCTTTTGCTTGCGGGCCTCGTGGTTCTTATTTTCCTGTTTATTCGATTCATTAAAACTCCTGAAGGTTCGGATGCATTCGCTCGGTTTAAATTGGGAGTTCCATATGTTGGAGATTTGTACAAGAAATTATACTTGTCTGTTATTTCGGACAACATGAACACCATGGTGCAGTCCGGCATTCCAATGGTCCGTGCCATTGAAGTGACGGCATCCGTGGTGGGGAACGACGTGTACAAAGCAATTCTCGATTCAAGTGTGATTGCGGTAAAAAGCGGAAGCTCTTTCTCGCAGTCTTTGACCGGGTATCCGGAAATCCCGGGCATGCTTCTGCAGATGATCCGAGTGGGAGAGGAAACGGGACAATTGGGGTCTATTTTGAAGACCATGGCCAGGTTTTACCAGCGTGAAGTGGTGAACGCCGTGGATACTCTGGTGTCTTTGATTGAACCCGTTATGATCGTTCTCCTCGGTTTGGGGGTGGGAACCCTCCTGGCGTCGGTTCTTATCCCTATCTACAACATCGCGAACTCCGCAGGGGGTTGATGCCGAGTTATCCCCATTTCCTTTAAAGCATGTTGGGGAAGGTATATAATAGAAAAGTAACTAAATTTAATTATCATTATGTCAAATAGAAATCGAGGTTTTACCCTTATTGAACTCTTGGTGGTTATCGCCATCATCGGTATTCTTTCATCGGTTGTGCTTGCTTCTCTTAACACTGCTCGTGCTAAAGGTAATGACGCCAAGGTTAAGGCTCAGCTTACAAGCCTTATGACGTCTGCGGCTATTTATTACGACAACAACACAAGTGCTTACACAGCGAGCGTAATGGCTGCCCCAGCGCTTCCATGTACAGGAGCTATGTTCGTTGATGCGACATCAGGATTGCTCCAGTACACTGGAACAGCATCTGCATGGCCAAACAACACTCTCCTTAGCTGTCAGTCAACTGCTCTTGCATACGCAGTTTCAGCAAGTCTCAGCTCAGGTTTCTGGTGTGTCGATAGCACCGGTACAAAGAAAGCTGAAGGAGCCAATCTTGCAAGCGGTGTCGTAGTCTGTCCATAAGACGCATTCACACCTTGTGTGAGCAATATCCCCTTCGTTTAAATAAGCGAAAGGGGATTTTTGCTATATAATATGGGAATGATTACGGTCTTTCTATTTGTTCTCGGACTCATTGTCGGAAGTTTTCTGAATGTCGTCGCTCTTCGATACAATTCCGGGACTTCTATTGGAGGAAGATCGTTTTGTTTTGTCTGCAAAAAGAGACTTCGTTTTTGGGAGCTTGTTCCTGTGGTGAGTTTTGTCGGACTTGGAGGCAGATGTTCTGAGTGTAAAACAGGCATATCATATCAATATCCATTGGTTGAACTTATCACCGGGCTTGTGTTTGTCAGCGTCTTTTACGCATTGCTGCCATTGCTAAAAATGGGGAATGGAATCTTCTTGTTTTTGTATGTACTAGCGATAGCGATATATTCCATATACATCGTTATAGGCATTTATGATTTACGGCACAAAATAATCCCTGATGGGCTGGTGTACGCCACTCTTCTCATGGCTTTTGTTTTCCGGCTGAGTATCGGAGGTGTGTGGATTGACTGGCTTGCAGGACCGATATTGTTTGCTTTCTTTGCTCTCATCTGGCTTATTTCAAGAGGAAGAGCGATGGGATTTGGGGATGCCAAACTCGCTCTATCCATAGGGATTTTTTTGGGAGGGGCAATGGGTTTTTCAGCTTTCGTTCTAGCTTTCTGGATAGGGACTGCGGTAACGCTCTTGTATATGGCGGGCAAACATATTCATATGCGTTTGTTCAAAAGAGCAAAGCCACTTACAATGAAAACTGAGGTTCCGTTTGCACCGTTTCTCATTATTGGTGCTTTGGGCGCATTGGTGTTTCACTTAGATCTTTTTCATGTTCTTTCTTTCATATAAAAAACACAAAGGTTTTACATTGGTCGAGCTCATGGTCTCGATTGGTATTATGCTTGCCATCACCGCAACAGTGCTGTTGAACCAAAACAAATACACCGCGGGTGCTTCACTCAAAAATAACGCCAACGATCTCAGTCTTATAGTGCGCCAAGCTCAGATATACGGTATCAGCGTGAAGGAACTATCATCGGGATCTGGAAACTTTACTTCGGCATACGGCGTCGTATTCGATATTTCAGGAACGGGAAGCGCCACATCTTATATTTTCTTTGCAGACAGCTTCGCGCAGAACAATGATTACGACGGAAACTTCACTTGTCCGATTGGAGGGACTTCAGAATGCTTGGGTAAATTTAATTTAAGCACGAACAATTCGATTAATAGATTGTGTGTCATCCTTTCAAATGGCTCCACAGACTGTACCCTCAAGAGGTTTGCGGTCTCTTTCTTGCGTCCGGACACTGACACAATTTTTAAGATGTATGATTCGGCAGGTCTGGGCATCGTCTACCCGGGTTCAGTCGGCGTTCAAGTGGAGCTTGTATCTACAAATGGTGCGCTTCGGTATGTAAAAATATATAATACGGGACAAATATCAGTTCAATAATATGAAAAAAGGATTTACATTAATTGAAATGATGACAGCCGTATCCATCTTCTTGGTTGTGATGACCATTAGCATGGGAGCGATTATCGGAGTCTTTGAAGCCAATCGGAAATCTGAATCGCTAAAGATTGTTATGGATAACCTCAACCAATCTTTGGAGGCCGCTTCTCGAGAGATTCGATTCGGTAAAACATATCACTGCGAAACAAACTCGGTTGCACTGAATATAAATAACAGTTTTGATATTCCTCAAAACTGTTCGGGCGGAGGAAAACTGGTTGCCTTCCGAAACACTGCCGGCGAACTCACCACGTATCGAGTAAAAGATTTGGTGCTCGAAAAATCTATTGACGGCGGGCCGTATATAATGCTCACCGCCCCGGAGATCCGCATCGATTCCACGGGCATGAACTTTTACGTCACCGGAGCCGAACCTGTTTCCTCCGGAGACTATCTGCAGCCCCGCGTGCTTATTAAACTCAGAGGAAGAGCGGGATTCGCCGGAACTTCTGCCCGAGTGGATTTCAGTGTCCAGACCACGGTTTCCCAAAGAATGCTGGATAATTCTTAACGCATGAAAAACAAACACCATTCCGGATTTACGTTGGTTGAAACATTGGTAGCTATTTCAGTACTCCTTCTTTCGGTTACGGGCGCTTTCTCTGCGGCTCGAAACGGCATTATTTCCGCCACATATTCAAAGGATCAGGTCATTGCATTTTATCTTGCTGCTGAAGCGGTGGAGGAAATAAGAAATATCCGCGATACTAATGGATTGAATCCTTCTCACCCGGGTTGGCTCACGGGAATTGCGGCCCAAGCCTCGGACCCGTGTTACTTTGGAAAAGTATGTACCATAGATATTGTTAATACCGATGTGAATGGCAATCCAACTATTGCCACATGTTCGGGAGGTTCTGGTACCTGTCCCGTATTAAAACTGGATCCAACGTATGGATTTTACGGATATAGCGCTGGATGGAAAGATACGATTTTCAATCGGGAAATTAAATTGAAACAAATAAACGCAGACGAAGTGTCTATTCTTGTTTCTGTTATTTGGAAAAAGGGAGTGGTGAACAGAACATTTAATATTCGGGAGAATATCTTTAATTGGCAATAACATGCAGTATCCATCTCTCAAAAAACATACGCAGAAAGGCTTCACTTTGTTTATTGCCATCGTCGTGACGGCTACCCTGCTGCTGGTTTCAACGGGAATCATCGCACTTGCCCTCAAGGAGGCCTTCCTCACTTCAGCCAGCCGTGATTCGCAGTTCGCCTTCTTTGCCGCTGATACCGGAGCCGAATGTGCGGTGTATTGGGATGTGCGAAATCCATCCGGGTTCAGCGCCTTCTCCACATCCACCGGTTCAACCATCAATTGTAACCAAGATGCCTCTAACCCAACCAACCCTATTGTCCCGGGTGTGGGAGGAAGTTCGCAATCAAGTTTCGACCTCACCTTCTTGCCGGATCCGTATTGTGCCCATGTTACCGTGACTAAAACCTCCGCTACCACCACCATTGATTCCCGAGGATACAATAGCTGCGATCCGTCCAATACCCGAAGGGTGGAGCGTGCGGTGAGAGTAACGTATTAAGCTCGCATGAAAGCCTCAAAAGAAATCATTGAACGCATCAAAAAACTGCGCCAAACGATCGACCATTATCGATATGAATTTCACGTACTCAATAAGGAAGGCATTTCTCAAGAGGCGCGGGATTCCCTGATGAACGAACTTTCAAAACTTGAATTGGAATATCCCGAACTGGTCACTCCGGATTCACCTTCGCAGCGCGTGGCGGGAAAACCCCTGCCGGGGTTCAAAAAAATCGTCCACAAGGTCACCCAGTGGTCTTTCAACGACGCCTTTACCGAAGAAGACATACGGAATTTTGATGAACGGGTCCGTCGGTTGTATAAAGCTGAAACTGGGCAGGAAATAACGCCCCAGTATTTATGTGAATTAAAGATAGACGGATCTCATCTGGTTCTTGAATACGAAGACGGATTGTTGAAAACCGGAGCCACCAGAGGGGATGGAAAAGTGGGGGAAGATATAACGGAAAATATAAAAACCATCGAATCCGTTCCTCTGCGTCTGAAAGAAAACGTATCAGTTATTGTTGAGGGAGAAATATACATGCCCAAATCAAGATTTATTGCCGTCAACAAAGAACAGAAGAAAAAAGGCGAAGCTGAGTTTGCCAATGCCCGCAATATTGTAGCTGGTACGGTGAGACAGCTCGATCCGAAGATCGTTGCGTCCCGCGGACTCTCCACATTCATCTACGACCTTTCTCTTTCGGACGAAGCATTGCCTCCCACACAGGATGCCGAACTCGAATACTTGTCCGAGCTCGGATTTAAAGTTAACGCACACCACAAACTGTGCAAGAACATAGAGGAGGTCATTGAATATTGGAAATTGTGGGAAAAGAAAAAAGATAAAGAAGATTATCTGATCGACGGCGTGGTCCTTAAGTTAAATGAGAGGAGAGCTCAGCAGATACTCGGATACACGGGAAAGGCACCCCGCTGGGGAATTGCCTTTAAGTTCGCTGCGGAACAGGTCACGACGGTTGTCGAAGACATTGTGTTGCAGCTTGGACGCACGGGAGTGCTTACCCCTGTAGCGCATTTGCGTCCGGTGACAGTGGCGGGTTCCACGGTCTCCCGAGCCACTCTTCATAACGAAGACGAGATCAAAAGACTCGATGTTCGAATCGGAGATACCGTTATCTTGCAGAAAGCGGGAGATGTTATCCCGGATATTGTCTCGGTGGTTAAAGAAATGCGTACGGGCAAGGAGAAACCTTTTATTTTTCCCACGCATGTCGCTGTGTGTGGCGGAGACGGACGAATTGAGAGAATCCCCGGCCAAGCGGCATACAGATGCGTGAATAAAAATTCTTTCGGCATTCAAAAGAGAAAACTGTATCACTTCACTTCAAAACATGTATTTAATATTGATGGATTAGGCCCAAAGATCATAGACGCGCTGCTCCAAGTCGAATTGATATCAACCTTCGATGATATTTTTACCCTAAAGAAAGGAGACCTCGAAGCCCTGCCCCGATTCGGTGAAAAATCCGTCGATAACCTGCTCCGTTCCATCGAGAAAGCCAGAAACGTTACTTTCGCACGATTCATTGCTTCGTTATCGATTCCTCAAGTTGGAGAAGAGACTGCCAGAGATTTGGCGCAGCATTTTAAAACTCCGGAGAAATTCGAGAAAGCCACAGAAGCTGAACTCGAAGCTTTGAATGGGGTCGGGCCAGTGGTGGCGGCAGCAGTGGTTGAATGGTTCAAAGAAAAAGAAAATAGGGAATTGTATAAAAAGCTTTTGCACCAAGTTCGGGTAGAACCTGAACGGGCAGCGGCTAAAAAAGGAACATTGTCCGGATTAACATTTGTACTCACGGGTACCCTGCCGACACTTTCCCGAGATGAAGCGGGGGACATGATCCGTGCAGAAGGCGGAAAGGTTTCAGGATCTGTCTCAAAGAATACTTCATTTGTTTTAGCCGGTGAGGAGGCGGGGGAAAAGCTCGATACGGCAATGAAACTGGGAGTGAAAGTGATAGATGAAAAAGAGTTTTTGAATATGCTAGGATAGGGCCATGGATAAAGATAAAGTCATCGCCCTCGCAAAATTGGCCCGCATCGACGTCTCGGATACGGAGGCGGAAAGCCTCGCCCACGAATTCGAAGGGATTTTGGGGTATGTGGCGGAAGTGAAAAAAGCCGTCTCAGGTGATGATGAGAAAGAAAAACCCGCTTTGCGAAACGTGTTGAGGGAAGATGTTTCTCCGCACGAATCAGGCCTCTATACCGAAGCCATTTTGAAACAAGCTCCACAGCGTGAAGGAGAATTTGTTGCGGTAAAGAAAATTTTATAATGATCGATCTCTCCACACTCACTATTGCTTCAGCTAGAGAAGGATTGAAATCCGGCGCGTTTACCTCGCGTGAACTTACACAGGCTTCGATCGATGCCATCAAAGAAAAGGACGGAGTCATTCACGCCTTCCTCGAAGTCTTTGACGACGCGCTGGGACAAGCAGATGAAGCAGATAAGCAGATCAAGGCCGGGAAGGATCTCCCGCTTCTCGGAATTCCCCTGGCGTTGAAAGATAACATTTTGGTAAAAAACCATAGAGCAACCGCGAGTTCGAAAATCCTCGAAGGGTTTGTCTCTCCAACGGATTCAACTGCAGTGCGAAAACTTCAACAGGAAGGAGGAGCGGTTATTTTAGGCAGAACAAACTGCGATGAGTTTGCCATGGGTTCCTCAACCGAAAACAGTGCATTTGGCCCAAGTAAAAATCCGCACGATCTGTCTCGGGTTCCCGGAGGTTCTTCCGGAGGTTCGGCCGCAGCGGTGGCTGGGAACATGGTGCTTGCGTCTTTGGGTTCGGATACTGGGGGATCAATCAGGCAGCCGGCGGCATTTTGTGGGGTAGTGGGATTCAAACCGACATACGGAAGAATTTCCCGTTCCGGTCTTATTGCAATGGCTTCTTCTTTGGATCAAATTGGTCCGTTTACAAAAACGGTAACTGATGCAGAACTTGTGTATGAAGTTCTTCGCGGAAAAGATCCGATGGACAGCACGACTATTGAAGACGATACATACGGCACAGGAAAAACGTTTAGCAAGGTGATCGGTGTTCCTTCCGCATTCGTTGAGGGTGATGGACTGGATCCCCAAGTTAAAAAGAATTTTGAGGAAGCTGTTGAAAAGTTTAAAGGTCTCGGGTATGAAATTAAACCGGTAGATCTTCCCAGTCTTAAATACTCTCTCGCCGTATATTACATACTTATGCCCGCCGAGGTTTCTTCAAACCTTGGCCGATTCGATGGGGTGAGGTATGGCCTTCATTCGGGAGGTGATCATGGAATAGATGACTATTTTAAAACACGGGCAGCTGGGTTCGGTAAAGAAGTGCGCCGGCGAATCATCCTCGGTACCTACGTCCTTTCTTCGGGATACTACGATGCATATTACGGCTCTGCTCTCAAAGTTAAAGATCTTATTACCAAAGAACTCAGAGAAGCATTTAAAGAAGTGGATTTTATTTTGACCCCCACCACTCCAACTCCGGCCTTCAAGTTTGGAGAAAAATCTTCTCCACTTGATATGTATCTCGCGGATATTTTCACCGTACCCGCAAATATCGCTGGTGTTCCTTCTCTCTCGATACCAAACCAAACCGTGCCCGTTGAAGGTTCCGATCTTCCCCTCGGTGTATTATTAACCGCAGATCTCGGACGAGAAGACAATTTATTTGTCGCGGGCAAGGAATTCCTTGGAGAATAATTATGGCAGATCTTAAAAAACCAGAATCAAGTTCGAATATCGGCAGGGAACTGTTTCTGTTCCTTCTTGTGCTGTATTTCCTCATGCTTATCTTTCAGCAGGCGGATTATTATTTCAACCAATGGGGATATGGCAGTGTTTCATCCGTATGGGGAAGTATTATTCACTTTTTCGTTTCTCATTTCAAAGGTGCATTCTTTATACTCGGTCTCATCGTCTGCATCGGTTCTATTATCGGTATTTTTTATAGCCAGAGAAAGTTCAGGAGCATCGTCAAGGAAGAACAGGATATATTTGGGCATGGAGTTCGCCTCAGTCCCAAACTTGAACACGAGGAACAGATAATTGGTAATCCAAAATGGGAAAGGGTGGTGGAGCATTCGAATTCTATCAATTCGGCAGACTGGAGACTGGCTATTATCGAAGCAGACATCATGCTCGACGAAATTTTGATAGAAAAAGGCTATCACGGAGATTCATTGGGAGAAAGATTGAAATCCATAGACAAGAGCGATTTGCTTTCGCTCGATAACGCCTGGGAAGCGCACAAAACTCGAAACCAGATTGCCCACCTCGGAGCAGACTTCAATCTTTCGGAAAGAGATACGAAAAGAACGGTCTCTTTATATGAATCAGTATTCAAGGAATTCAAGGTAATCTAAAGTTGCGAAAGCAAGAAAAAAGTATATAATGTGGTGTAATAGCGGGATAGAGAAGCAGTATCTCGGGAGGCTCATAACCTCCAGACCCAGGTGCAAGTCCTGGTCCCGCAACAACTAGCGTGTCTTGAGGAATAGGGGATTTCGTATTATAGTGACGGGTATTGTCGGGGTAGCTCAGTTGGTAGAGCAGCGGAGACATAGCCCGCAGGTCGTGAGTTCAAGCCTCACCTCCGACACCATGATGTGTTGTGACAGCACAAAATTTCTGTTACATTACATCAGTTCGACGTTCCGCATTTTTATTGCGGCTGTAGCTCAACGGTAGAGCACCCGCCTGTCACGCGGGAGGCCGTGGGGTCAGCACCCATCAGCCGCGCAAACTAAAATAACCCTAGAAATGGGGTTATTTTTATACAGGGAAATGAGACATTAGAACTGATATACTTAACCATATGAAAAAATATATTGGATGGATATTACTTTTTGTCCTTATTGCCAGCGGAAGCATATACTATCTTTCTAAAAAACAGACTGTACCAGGGCAATCTTCTTCGACAGACAAAAGTCTTGCGCTTGCAAACGAACAAATTAAACAGATAGTATGGGATAAGGTACTTCGTCATATGGAATATTATTACGATTTCCACACTGTGATAGTTGGTTATGGGCCAGGCATTGCAACTGGAGACTGCTCGACAGCAGGTAGTGCTTTTAGTTCAAAAGATGTCCAGAATGACATACAGGAGTTAAAAACACTTTTTAGTTCAAGAGGAAGCGAAGCAAAACTCTCATGTTGGAATACGGCAGGTAAGTGGGCAATGTCAGTCTCTTTACTTGTGCCAGAAAAACAAAATACCTACTGGTGTATTGATAATAATACTAAGAGTGTATTTAGCTCTCAAGGCATTGGACTGGACAAGGAGATTTCGTCTACATCCTGTATATAGTTGTCTAGCTCGGCTATAACTATTGATTCACTTGAATAATAGTTCTAACATCGTCCACTAGCCCGCGCTACGATACGTTTCTTCATTAAATCCTTTAACATAAAGATTTTTTGGTTCTAATTTACCGATTGACAAATACTGATATTTATGTATAATATACATCAGAATCCGTAGGATCACTCTCAACCTCGAAGACCATGGAAACGATGGCGCCAGTACAGTGTATGGAGTTTACCGTTCGGACCTTCGGTCGCTCAGGAGAGCGTGCCGTGGAAGTTCTCTGGGAAGCTGGATATACCGTTGGTAAGAGGGCGGAGCAGATCGTGCGTACTGCCCAGCCAACGGATGGCGAAGTGCACAAGCTCGTCGTAATTCATGCCCAATCCTTCTTGGAAGGGAAGCCGGGTTATCGTCTCGCTCCCGCCATGAAGATGACGCAGTACGCAGCCGAGCAGGAATACATCCAGCCCTCGGTTGAGGACGCATGGATCCTTCGCGAGGTGGTCACCGACAGGTGGCTGAAGAAGCACGGTGACATGAGTCTTCTCGTCATGCATCCTCCCGTCGAGATCGACGGCGAGAAGCGAGTACTCACGATCTGTCGCGGAATTGGTATGGTGCTCAGCGACTCGGAGGTGACACGTCTGGAAAGTACTCAGTACGGTTACATGATTGGGCTCGTGTATCGAGTTCCGTGACCTGAGTACACCTATTATAGATCGGGTAAAGATCTAGAGCTTCGGGGATAGCTCAGACCCCAGCCTCGCGCAAACGCACGAGGCTTTGTTGTTTTAATAAACACTAGCCCGCGCATTGAAACTAACCCCATTCTTGGGATTATTTTTATATTAAGAAATAAGACGTTAGAACTGATATACTTTTGATATGAAATCATCCCAAGCCCTGATTGATTTAATGTCAGGGATAATAATGCTCGCCAGTTCTTTGATTATTTTATTATTTTTTACAACTTTTAATATCACAGATATTTTTGAAACTCATTTTGCACTAAAGCCAGGATATTCGTCTTGGGCTTGGGCGGTATTCTCTCTTTCTTCACTTCTAAACTCTTATGTGCGTTCAAATAGCACAATAAATAATCAAGCATATATCAACCCTATTTTTAAATGGTCTTTGAAAATAGCATCACGAGTCTCGTTTGCAGGGCTCATTCTCTCTTTAATCCCAAGAGTAATGAAAGATGGTAACTTGAAAAATATAGTTTCCTTTTCATCAACATATCTCGATATGATACTTATTTTCTTTGTCATCATTAATCTTACCAGTGGAATTGTGGCCATAAGCAATGCAATAAAGAATTATCATAAAAGGAGCAAGAAACCCGAACACCAATTCTAGTATCCTATACTAATCAGTGCATTAAAAAATAAACATGGTATTGTATTTATATGATACACATAAATTACATAGCGGTAGTAATCGCAGCACTTGCAAACTTTATTATTGGTTTCTTGTTCCACGGTCCGTTGTTTGGAAAATTGTGGATTAAATTAGCAAACATTCATCCAACCGGTAACGAAAAGTTTTCCCAGATGATTCCTCAGATGGTGCAAAACTATGTGGTGAATCTCGTCTGCGCATATGTCTTGGCAATGTTTATATTTATAACTGCCAGCTATTACAACAATGTCGGAAACGTGGTGGGAGGAATGGGAATTGCATTCTGGGCATGGTTGGGCTTTATTCTCACGTCTTCGTCTATAAATGTTATATGGATGGGAGGTTCAAAGAAACTCTGGGTGTTTGAAGCCGTGTCGTCTTTAGTTTCATTCCTGGCTATGGGAGCCATACTGGCCGCTTGGTAGGCAAAATCATCAAAATATCAGACCTTATGTCTGGTATTTTTTTATGCTACCCTTACTGTATGAAATCTCCTCGACAGCTTCTTTCTCAAAGGCCTTTTGTAATAATTCTCATCGCTTTTCTGTTGGGAATAAGCGGGACTTTGGTTATAAAGAAATATTTTGTTCCGCGCATTGCGGAACCAACATCAGTCCGAGAAAATTCTCCAGAATATAAGTTCGTAAATCCAATTCTGTATACAAAGACAGATAAGGGCTTATATACCGAATATGCTGGGCTTGATAAAACGATTTCTTCGTTCGTAGAGGCTCAAAAAGAAGCAGGGAAAGCGAGCGATATTTCGGTCTATTTCAGAGATGCCAACAGCGGACATTGGACAGGAGTGAATGAAGACGATATTTATGATCCGGGTAGCATGTTAAAGGTTGCGGTGCTTATGGGATATGTATCAGACGCAGAACTGCATCCGGATATTCTGACGAGAATGTATGAATATACTCCAGTGACTGATCCTGGCCAGAATTATAAACCGATTCCTCTTCCAGCCGGCTTGTATAGCGCCCGTACATTGCTTTCCCAGATGATTACGCAATCAGACAATACAGCGACAGAAATTTTAGTGAAAAATGATCCTGTTGCATACAATCGTGTATACCAAAAGCTCATGCTTCCGAGCGGTCCCACCTCAAGTTCCACTGAAGATTTTATGTCTCCACATCAATATGTTGCTCTGTATCAAACACTCTACAACTCAACCTACTTGCCATCGTATTTGTCTGACGAAGTTCTCCATCTTCTTTCTAATACCACGTTTTCGAAGGGGTTAAAGGAGGGTATACCCCCGGATGTCGCTCTCGCGCATAAATTCGGTGAACATACTGATATTGGTCCCGATGGCAAAGTACTGTATCGTGAATTGCATGATTGCGGCATTATCTATTATCCCGAAAAGCCCTATATGCTTTGTGTTATGACCAAAGGAAATGATTTCAGCAGTCTCGAAGGAGTTATTTCAGGCATAAGCCGGCTTGTGTACGAATTTGTGCACAGTTAAGTCGATATATTCTTTTGTATGAATAAAAAAATAATATATGCGGGGTTTCTGATTAGCTTGGGAATATTTTTCTTTGGAAGTCTGTCTGCCGAGGCGCACACGCTTGAAAGCGACGGAGCGGTAAGCGTTCTCATGTTCCTCGAACCGCACGAAGAGACACTAATCGGAAAACCATCGGTTATCAATCTTGAATTCAAAAGCGCACCCGGAGTTGTTGATTTCTCCCGCTGCAACTGCCTCTTTACTTTGAGCAGGAATGATAAGCAGATATTCAAACTCAGCCTTAAAGAAGGGGAAGCAGCAGTCAAAGAAAATACGGTGTATATTCCCCATACATTTTCTGAAACGGGGGAATATACACTGAACGTGTCCGGAATCACCTCTACATCCACCGCTTTCTCATTATCATATCCGATTGTGGCGGTAGACGGCGATCATGTCATGGCCGATGAAATGGAAGGGCACCATCACCCCGCAGGGCATATGTTCCATATTGTATTGCTTGGTGCCGCCATTCTATTGAGTTCATACGTTATCCTCAAAGACAGACGCAGGAGAACAAGGGTATAATAGAGATATGGACACCTTTATGAAAGCCGATATCTTCTTCTTTGTCACCACTATAGCCGTGGTGGTTGTAAGTATAGGTATCATTGTTTCGTTATATTACATTGTGGGCGCGGTCAGACGGCTCGAGGCATTTGCCGAATCGATTGAATCAAATATGAAGGATGCGTCTGCCGAGGTTAAAGAGACGATAGAAGACTTCAAAGACAGCTTCGTATACAACTTTCTTTTCAGAAAAAAGAGGAAGAAATCGATTCGGTAACATTAGCAGTAATTAATCACGTATGGCACAAAACAATTCCGGAAAACAGAAGCAGAACAAATCAGAAATGGGTTCAATGGTTGCCATGGGAGCGGGTCTCGCAGCTCTGGCTGCCGGGGCATACTTTTTCTTTGGACCAGATGGAAAGAAGCACCAGAAGAAAATGAAGGGATGGATGGTGCGGATGAAGGGGGAAATTCTCGAAAAACTCGAAGATGCCCAGGAAGTGACCCAGCCGATTTACAATGACATTGTCGATACGGTAGCCAAGGCTCAGGCTGTGGCGGGTAATATTCCCAAGGCGGAAGTGCTTGCTTTGGCGGAAGATCTCAAACGCCAGTGGAAAGTTATTACACGCTCTTCCGCTCCAAAGAAATCGGTGAAAGTTTCAAAGAAAACTCCTGTAAAGAAATCAGTCGCACCAAAGAAGTAACATGAACAAGAAAAATAACACTATCTGGACTGTGGTACTCCTCGTGCTTGCATTTGTGGGCCTTTCCGCATACGCCATGCATAAGTTTTCTTCTTCACCCGCTCCGGCTCCAATAGCCAATACTGCTTCCAGCACCCCGCCCCTTCCTCCGGAGGTGAAGAATCCTGTCGGTAACGTCAGTCTGGTACTGGGTCAAAAGGCTAATTTTGGCTCCATATCGATCACTCCTCTCAAAGTCGTGGAAGATAGCCGGTGCCCGATTGGAGTGCAGTGCATACAGGCAGGAACGGTCCGAGTATCACTCTTGATACAAACCGGTTCAACCTCGAACACGGTCCAGATTGCGCTTAATAGGTCTGCAGCAGCAGGCGGATGGAAAGTACTTTTCATCGATGCAAATCCAGACAAGGTTGCAGGCAACACTATAGATTCAAAAGACTATCTGTTTACCTTCAATGTTTCCGAAAGCAGTTCTTAACATTATTTATTATTCTCATTAACAAACATGGAATCAAATAACAGTTCAAATTCGAGTGCAAATACAGTTCTTATTTCAGTAATTATTATCGTCATCATCGCTCTGGCTTTCTATTTCGGATTCTATCACCGAGGAGGAACATCTTCGGTTCCCAAGACCGTGGATGTAAACTTGAACGTTCCAACTCCCGGAGGAAGTACTCAATAACTCCCGTTTTTACTAAAATCCGCTCGATTTACTCCGAGCGGATTTTATATTACTATCTCTACACACTTTCATTGAAAGTGCCAAGATAGCTCAGTCGGTAGAGCACTTCCATGGTGGGTCGCAAACCCCCGCCCATATGCGTAGCAATATGCATGTGAATCTCGAATAACGGTTAATACCCTTTACGGGGCAAGACCGTGGCGTCCCAGACGCCCGAACGACTGACAAGAGAGTCCAGTAACGGATTAAGATACAGTCTAGCCCTCATCTATATACAAAAATGAGGTAGAAGCGAAGGAAGAGGTCCCCGGTTCGATCCCGGGTCTTGGCTCCAAAGGTGTAGTAATATAAGGATATGTCATTCGAAAGCGGACCAACTCCGGAACAAGAGCGAGCAGTCATTGCGGAAGCGTTAAAAACTAAAGGTATCGAAGATCCAGAGACCGGAGAACTTTTAATTGCTTGGACAGAAAAGAAAGAAGCTGAAACTTTTGCAGATGGATCTGTAACTGCGCAGGTTCAGTTTGAAATTGAAAGGGGTAAGTTATTTATCGAAGCAGGCCCCACCCCCGCTTTCCAAGCAAATGCGCTATCGTCATTTCGTAGAGGTCTTTATGAAGCTGAAGGCGCAAAATACTCTGCCATGGATTTAGCAGAAAAAACTTCTGATCCTGAAGAGAAAGAAAAACTACTGGCAGGCGTAAAACAATTAGCTGAGCTTGAAGATTCGGTAGATGCAGAATACGGGTCTTGTATCGAGCAAATTGATGCTCTGGGTGAAACAGAAGATGAAAAATACACAGTATGGGAATCTATTGCGGAAGAGTTATTGCTCGATGATTCGAATGCTTGGTTGGGGGTCTTTTATTTGAATGGTTTACGGCACAGATCAGTAAGATTGCAGAGATCAGACATGTTAGAAAAATATACTAAGATGATCGAAGAGGCAGGAGGTGAACTTGAAGAGTTGAGAGGTGAGATTGATAGCAAATAAGCTAATTTATCTAGGTTGGGGATAAGGCATATCTATTGAATTAAAATAGATAAATGCCTAATCCAAAGAAACCGCGAACAAATTGTCCTGTATGTGGTAAAGAACCTGCAAAATCTTTCTATAAGTATTGTAGCAATGCTTGTCAGCAAAAATACCAATACGAAAAATATATTCAGGATTGGAAAGCTGGAAAAATAGCCGGCTTACAAAGTTTGGGTATTGTTTCACCACCTATTAAGCGGTATTTGAGAGAAAAATTCGGAAACAAATGTTGTTTTTGTGGATGGTCGAAAATTAATCAAAAAACTGGTAGAGTACCTCTAGTTGCAGACTATATCGATGGTAATTGGCGAAATAACGCAGAGCCAAATCTTCGACTGGTATGTCCAAACTGCGATTCCCTACTCCCAACCTTTTCAGCTTTAAATAAGGGAAAAGGAAGAGAACATAGAGCAATAAGTAAGCGGTCCCTAGAAGCGAGAGAATTTGTTAAAAATTATAAGCCAATGTAGCTCAAATGGTTAGAGCGGCGGTATCGTAAACCGCAGACGCCGGTTCGATTCCGGACTTTGGCTCCATGAATTCCCCAGAAGAGATAAAAAATAAAATTGAACAGATTGAAACAGAGATGAACTCTGCGGATTTTTGGTCTGATAAAGACAAAGCGCAAGCATCCGTCCGCGAATTGCAAAACCTCAAAGACGCTCTCGAAGGCGTTGGTAAATACGATAAAGGCGGAGCCGTCATGACCATCTTTTCCGGAGCTGGAGGAGACGATGCCGAAGATTTCACCCGCATGCTTCTTGAAATGTATATGAAGTATTTTGAAAACAACAATTTCCATCCGCATATTGTTTCGCAGAATGAAAACAACCACGGAGGATACAGAAGCATTACTCTCGAAATCGACGGAAAGAATGTATACGGAAAATTAAAGAACGAATCCGGAGTGCACCGTCTGGTCCGTATCTCTCCTTTCGGTGCCAAGGGAATCAGACAAACTTCTTTCTGTATGGTTGAAGTAACACCCGTATTTGAAAAAGCGGGGGAGATGAATATTCCTCCGGATGACATCCGCGTTGAAACATCCAGATCTTCAGGTCCCGGTGGACAGAATGTAAACAAAAGAGAAACTGCAGTGCGTGTCGTTCATATCCCCACAAATCTTGCGGTACACGTTGAAACAGAACGCAGCCAGGCGCAAAACAAAGAAAAAGCGTTGGCCATGCTTGAAGCAAAATTATACAAACTCGAAGACGACGAGCGTAAAGCGAAAGAGAAGGGAATGTACGTTTCGAAATCAACTGCAAACGAATGGGGAAGCCAGATCCGTTCGTACGTGCTCCATCCATACAAGATGGTGAAGGATCACCGAACAAATGTGGAAACGTCTCAGGTGGACAAGGTGTTAAATGGAGAACTGGATGAATTTATTGAAGCCGAGAAGAATTTGTAGTTTGACTTTTTAGTCGTGTGTGAGATAGTCGAAGTAGAAATCTGCCGTCACTCTAGCGTAAGGTGATCTCATGTCGAAGGAACTCATGGCTGCTCTCGCTCTCGCCTTTGTGGGAATTGCGGGTGGTCTGCTATATGGAATTCGCACGCTGCACATTCGAAAAGTGCTTCGAGCGAAAGAATTCAAGATCGCGTATCGTCTGGTGAAGCATGGATCGTTCACTCCAACCCCCGCGGAACTCGATCATCTGTTGAATCTCGCTCAGACGACTGACAACTGCAACGATCTTGAGGACTTGGGCGACAAGCAGGACGGATTTGCTCAGCGGAGAGAGAATCTTTTGCGCAAATGGAAAGGATTCGCCGTTAAGGAAATCGAGTCGTGTATAGATTCAGAATCTGTGTGGGACTCGGAACGCGGGTTGGATGAACACGAAGAACTCCTCACCCTGGCAACTCGCCGATGCCTCGAGCTCGACAGGTCGTTCATCGATGCGCTGATTACTTTCTTGAATGCGCCAGCAGAATTGAAAGCGGAGGCATTCAAGCGAGCCATTCATTTTGCCTGGATCCCGTCTCAGTTCGAGAATCTTCTCAAAGCCGGACTGGGAGTGGTGAGTGAAGACTTGATCATCGACTGCAAGCTCGCGCATATCAAGCGGCTCAATTTTCTGCCAACGTTGCAGAATTATGTCTTGAGGGAACCAGAGGGAAGCTTGGTTCACCGGGCCGCCTTCGAAAAAAACATCGAGCTGATTGCGGCCGGCAGCGCATCGTCCTAGGACGGTGCCTTTTTATTGCCCATTCTTGGCAGAGAAGGCTCAAAAATGCTAAAATAAACATCTATGATTTTCTTTGACCGTGTATCAAAAGTGTACCCAGATTCCTCCGTTGCATTGGAGAATGTCACCTTCTCAATCGAACCAAAAGAATTCGTTTCTGTGGTGGGTCAATCCGGTGCGGGCAAAACCACTCTCCTTAAAATGTTTCTTGCCGAAGAAAAGCCAACCGAGGGAACCGTGTTTTATGAATCAACAGATGTCCATAAATTAAAGAAACAAGACATCAATGATTTCCGCCGAAAGATCGGTATGATCTTCCAGGATTTTCGTCTTCTTCCAGATAGAACAGTGTACGAAAATATTGCATTTACCATGGAAGCGGCGGGCAGGCCGGAAGACGAGATTGATTCCGATGTTCCTCACGTGCTCGAACTCGTGGATCTCGCTTCAAAGGCCTGGAACTTTCCGAAGGAACTTTCGGGCGGAGAGAAACAGCGCGTCGCCATTGCACGCGCATTGGTGAACCAGCCGGACATTATCATTGCAGACGAACCAACAGGAAACCTGGATCCCGTGAACACTGCGGACATTGTTCATATCCTGAAAAAGATTAACGATCTCGGTACCACTGTTATCCTCACTACACACAACAAAGGAATTATCGACTCGCTCGGCAAGCGCGTGATCGTCATGGACCGCGGCAAGATTATCAGAGACGACAAAGAGGGTAAATATTTCATATAACTTTATGTTCTGGACAAACCTTAAACGCATCATACGAACGGGTATTTATAACTTCCGCAGGAACACCACTGTTTCGCTTGCCTCGGTGCTGATCATGACGGTCACCCTCCTTGTCATCGGCTTTTTGTTGTTTGGAAGTGCCGTGCTGAATACTTCTCTAGCTGAATTAAGAAACAAAGTTGATGTAAACGTCACCTTTATTTCCACGGCGGAAGAAGCGGATATCCTCGCCCTCAAGCATTCTCTTGAATCGTTGCCCGAAGTCTCTCTCGTCTCGTACGTTTCAAGAGACCAGGCCCTTGAAGATTTCAAAGCCCGACACGCAAATGACCAGTCCATCTTGGCCGCTCTTGATGAGCTCAATTCAAACCCGCTGGGCGCCATATTAAACGTGAAGGCCAAAGACCCTTCGCAATATCAGGGTGTGGCCGATTTCCTTTCGAGCAAAAACATTCTTTCTAAAGCGGGAGTGCCTATCGTGGACCATGTGAACTTCTACCAGAACAAAACAGCTATTGATAAGCTCTCGAGGATTATCGACGCCTCGCACCGTTTGGGATTCGGTATCGCCCTTGCGTTTACCATCATCTCTCTTCTTATTGCTCTCAATACCCTTCGTCTGACCATCTACATGGCCAAAGACGAAATTGCGGTGATGCGTTTGGTGGGAGCATCCACGGCATATATTCAAGGGCCGTTTATCGTTGTCGGGATTATTTACGGAATGGTGGCTGGCCTGCTGACGCTCGTCATTCTTCTTCCCATTACCTATTGGCTCGGGGGAGTAACGGAAAACTTCTTTATCGGATTGAATCTTTTCTCGTATTACATCAAGCATTTGTTTGAAATCTTCCTCATTATCGTTGGTTCCGGAGTATTGCTTGGGGCCGTTTCCTCACTCTTTGCAATTCGCAGGTATTTAAAAGTGTAATATAAAAACCATGAGCAAAAATATTGTATTAACCATTCTTGGCATTATTGTTATTATCGGAGCCTTCTTTGCCATTCGTCATAATGAAAATCCGGACATCGATACGTCGACCCAATACGGCACCGATAGCGACGGTATGGATATGGGCACTACAACAGAAGTGACCGCATCGAGCACTATTTCTGTAACCGTCCCCGATCTCCTTACTGTGAAAGAAGTAACGGTGAATGGATCAAACTTCGCTTTCGATCCAAAGACCATCACGGTGAACAAGGGAGATACGGTAAAAATAACATTTAAGAATGTGGGAGGAATGCATGATTTCAAGATCGACGAATTCAACGTTGCAACGAAGAAGATCAACGGGGGAGAAAGCGATACGGTAACCTTCGTGGCGGATAAAACCGGATCGTTTGAATATTATTGTTCGGTCGGTACGCATCGCCAGATGGGAATGAAGGGAACGCTGATTGTGAAATAGCGGAATTATAAAAACCACCCTTCAGATCGAAGGGTGGTTTT
>JAQBQW010000029.1 GCA_028286805.1 Parcubacteria group bacterium
GATAGACCTGTTGCAGTAGGGGTAAACCTCTGCTATAGTAAATTTCCTATGAAAAAAGACACCCATCCAAACACATATCGAACCGTTCTTTTCCTTGATACGGGAAACGGCAGTGAATTCCTCATCCCTTCAACCGTCGCAACAAAGGAAACCGCTAAAGCTAAAGACGGAAAGGAATACCCAGTATTCAAGGTTGAAATCTCTTCAGCTACCCATCCTTTCTATACCGGACAGGAAAAGGTTATGGACTCAGCCGGACGCGTTGAACGCTTCAAGCAGAAGCAGGCAAAGGCCGGATCAAAGAAGTAACGAAACAAAAAGATCTGCAGTACAATGTACGCAGGTCTTTTGTATTATATGGAAACAGATATCAAAAAATTTAAAGACAATCCAAAAACTTCGTACCTCGCGGGTGTTTTCGAGCAGCTTGTAAAGCAGGAAGAAGAAACAAAAACAATGGCAGGGGAAGACAAGGAAATGCAGGCCATGGCCGAAGAAGAATTGAAGAACCTGGAACTCCAAAAACAAGAAGTCTGGGGACAGATGGAAAAGATTATGGAAGAAGAAAAAGCCGAAGACGAATTCCCCAACGAGGTTATACTCGAAGTCCGTGCAGGAGCCGGAGGAGACGAAGCATCTCTCTTTGCCAGACAACTGGCTGAAATGTATGAACGATACTGCCAGCTTCAGGGATGGAGCATGGTGAACATAGACGCTTCTGAAAGCGCAGCGGGGGGATACAAAGAAGCATCATTTGAAATTAGAGGGATAGACGTATACAAGAAACTTCGCTTTGAAACAGGGGTGCACCGTGTGCAGCGAGTTCCTGCCACAGAAAAGATGGGACGAGTGCATACATCTACAGCGTCTGTGGCGATTCTTCCAATGCGAAAGCATACCACCATTGAAATCAAACCAACGGATCTAGAAATAGAAACATCTCGTTCCGGAGGTGCTGGCGGACAGAATGTGAACAAGGTGGAAACTGCTGTGCGTATTATCCACAAACCTACCGGTATCGATGTCCGCTCCACCGCCCAGCGCAGCCAGCTCAAAAACAGAGAAGCTGCCATGAGCATTCTCACTGCCAAACTCCAGGCTCTGAAAGAAGCGGAAGAAGCTGCAAAGTATTCAGGGGAACGAAAGGCGCAGATTGGTACAGCAGACCGTTCGGAGAAGATCCGTACGTATAACATTCTTCAGGATCGTATTACGGATCACCGCATCAAGGAATCTTGGCACAATATTGAAAAAATCTTCTTGGGGTATATGGATCCAATTATTGAGGCTCTGCAGAATGCCAAGGAATTCGGATCTGGAGAAGGGGAGGAATAATTGCAAAAAAGACGCTCTTTTGGTATAGTAGTTCGACCAAATATGGCAAATACACACACGGTTAACGACCCAAAAATCGACCAACTCTTCAAAGCGGGAGCTCATTTCGGCTTTGTGAAGTCTCGAAGACACCCAAGCGCACTTCCTTATATCTTCGGTATCAAGAACAAGATTGAAATCTTCGACCTCGAAAAGGTAAAGACTGAACTCGAAAAGTCTGCCAAGATTCTTGAAGACAAGGGTTCAGAGAATGCACTCGTTCTCTTTGTCGGAGGCAAATCTGAAGCGCGAAAAGCAATTGAAAAAATTGGAAACGATCTTTCCATGCCCTTCGTTTCCGGACGTTGGATCGGAGGCTCCCTTACCAACTTCACTGAAATCCGAAAGCGCGTCATGAAGATGGAAGACCTTACCTCCCAACGAGAAAAAGGAGAACTCGGCAAATACACCAAAAAAGAAAGACTCCTCATTGACCGAGAAATCGACAAATTGAACGTATACTTCCACGGTCTCGTTGCCATGAAAGCGCTTCCAAAACTCTTGGTAGTTGTTGATCCAAAGAAAGAACACATCGCAGTGGCAGAAGCAAAGCGAATGAACATTCCCGTTGTAGGCATTGCCGGTTCAGACAACAACCTCCACAGCGTTGATTACGCCATTCCTGCGAATGATGCATCAGTAGCAAGCATTGGCTACATTCTCAGTGAATTGGCAGCCAGCTACAAGCACGGACAGGCACATCCAAAAACAGTTCCTGTTGCAGAAGTTTCGACCCCCGAGAGCAAATAAGCTCTTTACTCATTAGTTTTTTTTCATATGACCACCATTTCCACAGCTGAAATTAAAGCCCTTCGCGAAGAAACCGGACTTTCTATCATGCAATGCCGCAAGGCTCTTGAAGACGCCGGTGGAGACAGGGAAAAGGCTCGTATTATCCTTCAAAAAAAGGGTGGGGAAATTGCTGCAAAGAAAAGCGACCGTAACCTCGGGTCAGGCGCTATCGCTTCATACATCCACGCATCCGGAACCATCGGCGTTATGCTCGAACTTTCCTGCGAAACGGATTTCGTTGCAAAGAATCCCGAATTCAAAGCCATTGCATACGATATCGCCATGCATATTGCCGCTACCAATCCAAAATACTTAAAGAGAGAAGAAATCTCGGAAGCAGACAGAGCTAAAGTTTCCGAAACATTTAAATCCGAAGTGGCAGACAAACCGGCAGACATGCAGGAGAAGATTCTTGCTGGAAAAGTAGACTCATACTTTGCAGACAAGGTTCTCTTGGACCAGTCATTCATCAAAAACCCGGACCAAACAATTTTGGACCTTGTGAACGGTGCAGTTCAGAAATTCGGTGAACGAACAGAAATCCGTCGCTTCACAAGGTATTCTGTGTCAGAATAGTCCTATGATCCTCACAACCGTATTTATCGTTTCCGGCGTATGCATCCTGCTTCTTCTCCTGTCTAAAATGTGGGAAATGAAGCACAAAAAACCCTTCTTTCTTCTTGGGTTCATTTCCAATGGAGATCACCACATACGGAACTGGTCCCATGCCTCGGTGCATGCATATTCCGAACTAAAAGAAGACGCTTCGTTTTTTGTGAAGAAGCAGCTTCCCCTTCACTCTAAAAACATTCTCAATAAAACGGAAGTGCTCATCAAAGAGAAAACAGACAAGCTCTTGGGAGACATGCGCAATGCGAGATTGTTAAAGCCAAAAAATGAAGGAATCTCGGAGTTCTTCAAGAACGTTTCAGAAATGGAAAAAGAAAACTTGGAAGAATCTTCGACAAAACCCGAAGAAGAGGTACAATAGGCGGGGTTAGATATTCGCCACCTTAGCTCAGTTGGTAGAGCAACACTTTTGTAAAGTGAAGGTCCCCAGTTCGAATCTGGGAGGTGGCTCAAGTGTTATTGGGGAGTAGTAGTTGCGGGAGTGGAACTTGCTGCGCGAGCCTTATCAAATTCAATCTTCAGTCTCGTCAATGAAGGAATCTTTGTTTCCAGTTCATTCACCGTCTTAAATCCGTAATACGGATCGCTGTTGGCTATAACAGCAGGGAGTTTGTTGTCTACGTGATAAATAGAAATGAGAGACTTAACGGCGGGTTCGTCGCTGTTGTAATCAAAGGAGTAGATTCGGATACCCGGATATTTTTCATGCAATGCATCGAGGACATATCCCATCTTTTCACAATCTGGACAGCCGGATTTATCCGAATAGAAATAGAGAAGGAAGGTTGGTTTGATGCCACACTTGGCGGTGATGTTCTTCATCAAAAGGTAGTCTTTGATTTGAAGAAGGGAATAGTAGTGTTTGAGGGTAACAATCTGCGCATTGTCTGAACTGTTCTGGCTTGCAGCATATGAGAGCTTGTTTCCAAGGTCTGCCAATTCGTATGTGAGGAATGTGTTGTTCACATCCTTGCACGAGGTTTCCTGCAAGAGTGCAGACTGGGTTTCGCTCGAAAGAATATTTAAAGACAGGCGGTCTTCAACCAAACGGACTTCATCGAGCTTCTTTTTATTGAGCGTGTTGCTGACATACAATGCGGTAACGAAAATTGCCGCGGTGATGAGAAACGCGAAGATGTATTTTTTATTGCTCATTATCTCCAGGATATTTTCTTAGAAAAAACGGTGTTGTATGTGGATTTCGCCAGCCAGAACGGAGGAAGGAAAATATAGAGGGTTAGGTAATACAGAAGCTCTTTGCCGATAAATTTCTCCTCCTTTGCAATTCCGGCGGAAAGGAGGAGAAGGGTGATGTTGATCGCCACCGCCACCAACGCCACGCAGATGAGAACGCTCGTGTTCCAATAGAACCAATTGAAATTTAAAGAAGGAGCATGGGCTGAAAACCCAACAACCTGGTACTTGGTGAAAGCATGGGCGGATTTTATCCCAATGCCCCAGACAAACATAACCGCGGCATACAGGGTGTTGAATACAGAAAGGGTTGCGATAGGAAGGATAAACATGCCGATATGTCCGTATTTACGGTTAAAGTACATATCTTTGTAATCGATGGCGTTGTTCAGGAATCCATAGGACCATCTCACTCGCTGTTTGTATAAAGCCTTGATCTTGTCCGGAGCAACGGTAAACACATGGGCTCCCACTGAGTTCACTATCTTATAGTGATTCTTCTGCATGCGGAGCGCCATTTCCATGTCTTCGGTGTGGTGGGCCAATCGGTATCCGCCCAGCTCTCTGAATACGCGTGTTCTGAAGATCGAAAAAGGTCCCGGCGTAACATACATCGCTCCCATGGAAGAAAGCATTCTTCGGAACAATACTCCCCAGATGTATTCCATCTTCTGAATTCTCTGCAGAAGGTTTTTCGGCTCGTGTATTTTCACCGCCGGCGTAACCGCCATGGTTTCTGCGTCTTCAAAGAAGGGGATCATCAATTTCAATGCTCCGGGAGCAACGAATGAATCAGCATCCAGACATCCCACGAGATCCGTTTCAACCCTTTCAAGCGCAAAGTTAAGAGCGGCGAATTTGCTTCCTTCATTCGGTTTGCTGAAAATGCGGACCTGAGAATGATCCTTGTATCGGTTCATGACCTCAAGAGTTTTGTCTGAAGATCCGTCGTCTATCAAGAGGAGCGAAAGTTTGTCTGCGGGGTAATCCAATTTCAATAAAGAATCGATGGTACCGGCCACAGTCGCTTCTTCATTGAAGCTTGGAACGATAATGGAAACGGACGGATACGAAAGAATGGGCTTTTTGAGATGTTCCTCTTCGAATTTGATTTCTTCCCGAGTTTCGAAATACGTAATAAGAATCACAACTTCGAAGAAAAGTGAGACGAAAAGAGAAAAATAAAGGATAAGGGAGGGAAGTGCTGGCATAGACGTTTACCCTTGTATTATAGCCCTTTTATGGTTTTTTTCAAGGTAACGATATATACTAGAAACTATGAAAAAGACCTATGTGATTTCTCGCGAGGAGGAAAAGAAATTGAGCCAGGAACTGCATAAAAGGGAAGATGCCGAAGCGCTCCGCATTAAGCGGTATCTGACCATGCCGGATCTTTCCCGTACTCCTGGAAGCCCTATTAACGAGATGGTGGAACGGATACTGGCTCAGCCGGACTTCCAGGGTTTTGACGTTGTTGAAACTCCGGAAATGGTTTCTACCGAAATCGGCTTCGATTTATTCGATTTCCCAGCGGATCACCCAGCTCGAAATAAATCGGACACGTATTACGTAGACGATACGCATATATTGCGAACCCAGACCACTGTCATGTGGTATTACTATCTCCAGCAAAAAGAAATTCAGGAGAGAATGGCGAAAGGAGAATCTGTCGGTGCTTTTTCTTTCGGAAAGGTATATAGAAAAGATGAAATAGACAGGCATCATATGAATGTGTTCCATCAGTTGGACGGCTGGTATTTAGCTCCAAAAGAAAAGGAACAGATTGGAACTCCTGAACTCCAAGCAGTATTGACTTCGATTGCCAAAGCTGTTTTCGGAGAACAGGTGGTGGGTCGCTTTAATCCTGACACTTTCCCATATACGGATCCATCTCTTGAAATGGAGATTGATAAAGACGGAAAATGGATCGAAGTCTTAGGAAGCGGTGTGGTCAAAGGAAGCGTCCTTGAAAAATTCGGTATCGAT
Organism: Parcubacteria group bacterium; assembly: GCA_028286805.1. GTDB lineage: Bacteria > Patescibacteriota > Minisyncoccia > Phycocordibacterales > Zambryskibacteraceae > JAIFWN01. The sequence goes on from JAQBQW010000029.1 coordinate 5,977, forward strand.
TCAACCAAGTGGAACGGATGGGCCTTCGGATTCGGACTCGAAAGACTGGCTATCGTCAGCATGGAACTTCCGGATATTCGTCTCCTTTGGTCTGAAGACGAACGGGTGAAGAAACAACTGCATCTCGGCAGTAAGTTTAAAGAGGTAAGCAAGTTCCCTCCCGTGGTCCGGGATATTTCTTTCGTGGTAGACAAAGAGTTTGTCTTGAATGATTATTTCGATGCAATTCGCCAAGAAGGAGGAGACTTAATCGAACAGGTTGAACAAACGGACAAGTATGAAAATGCCGCTAAGTTCGGAGAAGGAAAAACGAGTTATACATTCCGTATCACATACCGAGACCTCAACAGAACCCTGACAAACGAAGAGGTGAACAAGCTTCATGCAAAGATTGAAGACATGACCACAAAAGATTACAAGGGAGAAATCAGAGTGTCATGAAGTACCGGGTCGGCATGTCATCGGATGAAATATCCGAGAGCGTATTAAATAAGTCCGGCCTTATATTCAATACTGTAGAGCCGCGAAAACAATTGGTCTCCTCTGCAAAAAGCGCAGTTGGAAAAACATACAAATGGGGAGCGAGCGTCTTGCGGGATGCGCCGGAGTCTTTTGATTGCTCCAGTTTAATAGCCTGGGCGGCAGTGGAATCAGGAATTGCAATTCCGCGTATTTCCATCGATCAATTTGTATTTTCGAAAAGAATCACAAAAGAGGAACTTGTACCGGGGGATTTAGTTTTTTCAAATACTGAACAAGTCATTCATACGGACGGAGAATATTTTTCTCAGGTATTGGGAATAAACGTGAAGGAAAAAGCGATTCGCACTGAAACACTTGAATTTAAGCCGGGTACCAAAGTTCCCGAAGGAGTGGATCATGTGGGAATGTATGTGGGAGATAATAAAATAATTCATGCTTCGGGAAAACAGGGCAGGGTAGTAGAGGAGACGTTAGAAGGAAACGCGGCATTTAAAAATATTATCGGATACGGGCGAATTATTGATAGTGAAGAAAAACGTTTTGTTGTACATATTCCAGATGACAAACCCGAACTTCGAACTAAAGAAAATGTAATAAAGTATTTGTTGACATTTTAGTATAAAACGTGTTCTAATACAAAATAGGTGTAGGTCAATGCACAGGCCGTAAGTTGTGCATCCGTCACGTGGAACCGGTTAATTTCCACACCTCGAGGGTACTCTTATGTGGACCGCGGTCCTTTGGATCTTTGCCATCGCCGGATGGGGTTCTGCGTATTATTTTTCAATCAAACTTGGCCGAGCAAATCGGTTAATTGAAAAGGAAAAGCGGCGGAAACGAGACGGGGCGAATAGCAGGCGTCGCGCCAAGCGTAATGCATGCGTCACGCAACGCCTCAACCGAGTCATGAACGTGTTTGAAGTCATCAAGAAAATGGCTGACGAATGCGGCCATACTGGACTCCTGGTTGATTCCAGAGATTTTAGTGAACACCGCTGGATCGTCCTCGGGTACCACGATCCTTCCGTTAGAAGCCTCGTCGGAAGCATTCGTAAGGATTCGGTCACTCGCGAAGTGTTTGAAATCGGTCTGAGCCAGAGATTGCCCGATGCCGGCCATGAAAACACGAGAGAGGAAGTACGCTGTGTCCGGGTTCGTAAGTTCCGACAGGCGGGACGGCATACCGACAGGTTCGAAATTCACGAAACAGACCAGGCGATCGATGCTCTGCTTCTGGAGATGAATCGCTTCGCAGTCGCTCAGCACCAGGATTTTCCGATGCTTTCAGGCATGAAGAAGGAAGAGACTGCCTGAATGCTTTCAAAGCAGCCCCCGAGCAATTGCTCGGGGATTTTTTTGTATAAAAAATACACGGCATGCCGTGTTTAGAAATTAAGGACGAGCCGCATTTTCCTCTGGATGATGTCGTTATGGATGCCCATGCTCGTCAGAATATCTGCCGAATGACCCCTTTCTCCATAGATGCCGAGCAGCAAATGATCGCAGCCTACCATGGTAGATCCGCCGTCGGCAGCGAAGTGTCTGGCGTACTCCATAACAAGGTTCGATTGTCTGTTGTATCGGATGAGATGAGGATCTATCGGCTTCTTGATCTTTTTGGTCCGAGCCAGGCAGGTCTCGATTTCTTTCCATAGATCTATCAGTTCCTTACCATTCTTGCTGAGGATGGAGGATAAATAGACTGTGGCAATATTGCTTGTGAGAATTAATCCCAGCAAGAGATGAGGCACTCGGACTGGGGTACTTCCGGTTATAGAGGCGTAATTTCGCGCCTCGCAAAGTGCGCTTATATATTGCTCGTCGAATCCAAGGATTTTCGGCATATGCCTCCGAGGTGAACGTGCGTCTTAAACAAAGCTATTCTTTTGGGCGTAGAAAGTCAATAAAAAACCACGCAGAGCGTAGTGTAAAAATTTAGGGCATCCATGAATATACTGCTTTCCTGACGCTCTGAACTCTAATTCCGCAGTGGTTGAGGAGTCCTCGGGATTCGGAAGTCTCGACGTCCGCCAGAGCCACCAGAAGATGTTCCGTGGACACTTCTATCACCCCTCCCTCATTCATAAAACCATGTTCAACCGCTTCGGTGTATGCGGTGAGGAGCACCTTGTTCGCCGGACGGCTGAGCTGAACTGTATTTGGATCGATGCAAAGGAACGGGTCTGGGATGCTTGGAAATGGAGTATGGCAAGGCAGTATTCCCCGTCCCTGAGATTGAAACAGGCCATTCAGAATGGTTGATGTTGCATCGCCCTGAAGATTCAGAGCAAACAGAAGATCGACAGTGCCGATTTCCTTACTTTGCTGAAGAGCGGCAATGTTTCGGGCTGTATCGAGAGTGCTGTTGATTGTACTTCTCGTCGACGTAATCTTGTGATGAGCCATGGGGAAATCCTCGAGTGAGAGGTGTCTCTAAGTAGCTTAATCTTATGGGTAAATTAGTCAATAAAATAGCTTTGTTTTAAGGGTCCATTTATGCTAAAATAAGAGGTACAAAACCCAATGCCAAAAGACAAAGAAGACAAGAAAAAGGGCTCTAATTATGGGGCAGATTCGATTACCGTCCTCGAAGGACTGGATCCGGTACGCAAGCGTCCGGGAATGTATATCGGTACCACCGGACCCGAAGGTTTGCACCATCTCATCTGGGAAATTTTTGACAACTCCCGAGACGAAGCCATGGGAGGTTTCGCCGATGATATCGAAGTATCTCTTCTTCCTCCTCTCAAAGAAGGAATGCCCGCCCGCATTCGAGTGGTAGACAACGGACGAGGAATTCCTGTGGACGTGCACAAGCAAACAAAAGTTTCAGCTCTTGAAATGGTCATGACCGTCCTCCACGCCGGAGGTAAATTCGGCGAGGAAGGCAGCGGATACAAAGTCTCCGGAGGATTGCACGGAGTGGGAGCGTCCGTGGTAAACGCGCTTTCAACATACGTTCGTGCCGAAGTGCACAAGGACGGAGGATTGTATTTCCAGGAATATGAAATCGGAAAGAAAAAAGGTCCGGTCAAGAAAGTCGGTACCACAAAACACAATGGAACCATCATTACATTCCAGCCAGACCAAACCATCTTCCCGGATACGACATTCAATTTTGATAAAATTGTTTCCCATTTAAGACAGCAGGCATATCTGGTGAAGGGTCTGCGTATTACCGTTATCGATGCCCGCACTCTCGATCCTAAAAAAGTAACCGATACGGAAGTGTTTAATTTGAGAGAATTAAATCTCGAAGCTCCTTCGATGTCTTTCTATTTCGAAGGAGGACTGATGTCTCTCGTCCGATTCGAAAATGCTCTCCAGAAACCGGTACACAAGAATATCTTCTATGTAGAAAAAGAAGCCAATGGAAACGAATACGAAACCGTTGAAGTCGCTCTTCAGTATGTCGACGATATCTCCGCCCGCATTCTTCCTTTCGCAAACAACATTTATAACGCCGAAGGAGGAACTCATATCACCGGATTCAAGACAGCTTTAACGAGAACCATCAACAACTACGCCCGCAAGAATAATTTAACCAGCGAAAAGGAAGAAAACTTTACCGGAGACGATGTTCTCGAGGGATTAACCGCCGTTATCTCGATTAAACTCCGCGAAATCCAATTCGAAGGACAGACAAAAGGAAAACTCGGTTCGGTTGAAGCGCAGACCATGGTCAGCACCGTGTTCGGCGAAGCGTTTGCGATGTTCCTCGAAGAAAACCCGGATGACGCCAAAGCCATTATAAGCAAAGTAGTTCTAGCTCTTCGTGCGCGCAAAGCCGCAAAGGCCGCCAAGGATTCCGTCTTGCGCAAAGGCGCTCTCGAGGGTATGACGCTTCCCGGCAAACTCGCAGACTGCCAGTCAAAATCCGCGGCAGAATCAGAAATATTCATAGTGGAAGGAGACTCAGCCGGCGGTACTGCCAAAATGGGGCGAGACAGACGTACGCAGGCTATTCTGCCGCTCAGAGGCAAGATTTTGAACATTGAACGTGCAAGACTAGACCGCATGCTTGGTTCTGAACAGATTAAAAACCTTGTTGTTGCTCTTGGAACGGCTATCGGAGATACTTTTGATATTGAAAAACTCCGCTACCACAAAATTATCATCGCTACAGATGCCGACGTGGACGGTGCGCACATCCGTACGCTTCTTTTAACCTTGCTCTACCGATTCTTCAGACCCCTCATCGACGCGGGTTTCGTATATATTGCCCAACCGCCGTTGTATAAGATTAAGAGAGGCAAAGAGGTCATGTATGCATATTCAGACGAAGAGAAAAATAAGAAGATCGGTGCGGATATTAGCATCGAAGATATTATTGAAATAGACGAAGGGGGAGAAGAAGCTCCTGAAGAAACCGAGGAAGAGGCAAAAGGTGCAAAGAAGAAAACACAGAAGATTTCCATTCAGCGATACAAAGGTCTGGGAGAAATGAATGCCGAAGAACTCTGGGAAACAACCATGGATCCAAAGGTTCGTATTTTGAAGCAGGTGAATGTTGAAGATGCGCGCGAAGCGGATAAGGTGTTTGATATCCTCATGGGAACGGATGTTCCTTCCCGAAAGTCTTTCATCCAATCCAACGCAAAGAAAGCTACTCTGGACGTTTAAGTTTAAAAGTGATATTACAATATGAGAAGAAGTCCCACCCCAGACTACGAGGTGAGCTGTGAACGATGTGAACAACAAGCCATCCCTCTGTCGATTGAATCCGACATGCCGGGTGAATTGCGGGAGGGCAAAATGTCAGCCACCGCATGATCCGGATCTTCTGGTCAACGAGGGAAAGAAGATCATTGGTGAATGTACCACCAGATTGGCAGGCATGAAGCCTGCGATGAAAGTCACCCCTCTCACTCCCTGATCATGGACACTCCAGCAGAAGTTCCCGGACGTCATCCGATGGCTGGTATTCCCGCCTCGGATGAACGGGTCGCCGCGTTCAACAATGGTCTCGAAGATCTCGCAAACCAGCAGCTGGACGAATGCGTCACTGCAGCTGATCTCGAGGCAACGCAGAAGTGGTGGGGAAAAAATCCCCCAGAACAAGCTCCTCAATAGAGGAGCGTTTTTATTTATTCGTTTGCTGATCTTTCACACCGTCGCGTTTGCGTCTGGATTTTTATTAAGCAAAAGAATGCCGGTCATTCCCAATTGCCAAATTACAATAGAATAGAAAAGAGTTTGGTACGATTCTGCGGTTAAAGAAATTCCCATGGATCCTCCAAGTGAAAAGGGAAGGAATAACGGAGGAATAAGCGAGCACACGACGAGAACGACAGTACAGATGGTTAGGGTTCGATCTGATGGCTGGAAAGAAGAGAATCCTTTGGCAGCAAAGATGAAAGCAAGACTTCCGATAATTGAGAGCGAAACGAAGGTGGCCAATAATTCTATGGTATCTGTGTAAAAAGGGATTATACCGAATATGATTGTCATGAGCAGATGCACGACCCAACCCATAAAAGAGTTAAGCAGTATCCATAGGCCAATGAGTATGGGAATAAAAACAAAGCTGACGCTGCCTTTTATGCGCAATAATATATACCCGATAATGGGATAAAGGCATCCCAATATAAAGCTGGTGCTTTCCATGTCTTGGAAATTCATCACTGTTTATGTTTAATTTCTTCTTTTAATTTTGAAATCAAATCTTCGATCGAAAGTGCCCCAAGGTTTCCATTGTCACGGGATTCAAGCGTAACGGTTTTGTCTGAAACTTCCTTATCTCCAAGGACGAGCATGTAGGGTATTTTTTCAGTCTTTGCATTTCGAATCTTTTTACCCAGTGATTCGTTAGAAATGTCTAATTCCACCCGTATGTTCTCTTCTAATAGTTTTTGTGTAATTTCTTTCGCGTACGCTTCTTGAGATTCTCCAATAGGAAGCACTTTTACTTGAACTGGAGAGAGCCATAAAGGGAAGTTTCCTCCGAAGTGTTCGATCAGGAATCCAATGAATCGTTCATGGGTTCCGAGTGGTGCGCGGTGGATCACCGCAGGAGTTTTCTTTTGTCCGTCTTTGTCTGTGTATTCAAGACCGAATTGTCTGCCCATAAAGAGATCAAGCTGGTTTGTAGAAGCGGTAAATGCCCTGCCAATAGATGAATGAATCTGGAAATCCATCTTCGGACCATAGAAAGCAGCACCTTCGTGGACAATAGTGTAAGGAACACCAGATTTCTCCATGGCTTCAATGGTCATTCTTTCCGCGTCTTTCCAGTCTTCTTCGTTACCGTGATACTTATCCATCTTCTTTGGGTCTCGAAGAGCGAGTTCCATGCTGTAATTCTCGATGCCAAGAATCTTGTAATAGTATTCGTGGAGTTTGATAACGTTCACAAATTCTTCAACCGCATTTTCTTTCTGAACATAGATATGTGCATCGTTCATCTGCATGCCGCGAACTCGCATCAAGCCGAAAAGGCTGCCAGAATCTTCATATCGGTGGCACCAGCCGTATTCTGCAAAACGAACCGGGAGATCTCGATAGCTTTTTGGTCTCGCAGCAAATGTTTTGTGATGGAACGGACAATTCATCGGCTTGATGTAATAATTCTCTCCTTCAATGACCAAGGGAGCATACATGCTGTCTGCATAGAGAGGCAGGTGCCCGGAAGTATAGAAGAGGTTTTCTTTTGTGATGATGGGAGTGGTCACCCTCTGGTATCCCCATTTTAATTCTGTTTCTTTGGCCCAGTTTTCCAACTCTTCTTTAATGATATTTCCTTTTGGTAGCCAGATGGGAAGTCCTTTGCCGATTGCTTCATCAAAATGGAAAAGGTCCATTTGTTCACCAAGTTTTCTATGATCTCTTTTTTCTGCTTCAATAACTCCCTGTTCGTATGCAGCAAGGTCTTCTTTGGTATCAAATGCCAAACCGTATATTCTGGTGAGCATTGTGTTCTTTTCATCTCCTCTCCAATACGCTCCCGCAATTCTTGAAAGTTTGAATGCGTCCATAGAGACTTCTTTAAAATCTTCAACATGTCCGCCGCGGCAGAGATCGGTGAATGTTCCCGAGGTATACAGGGTGATGGGCTCTCCCTTGGAAGCAATTTCTTCGATCAATTCAAGCTTGTATGGATTGTTCTTGAATGTTTCCCGGGCTTCATCCACAGATACTCCCTTCTTTTCAAATGTGGTCCATGAATTAGAAATCTTCTTCATGCGTTTCTCAATTTCCTTTAAAGATTCGTCTTTAAGCGGAGCGGAGAATTCGAAGTCGTAATAAAAGCCGTTATCAACCGCTGGACCAATGGTTGGTTTAGTATCGGGATAAAGTTCAAGAACCGCTGCCGCCAAAAGGTGGGCGAGAGAGTGGCGCTTTTCATCTAGAGTGGACATAAAGAAATAGTACCAAGAAATAGGGCTAAGAGAAAGGATGCGCATGAGTTGACAGACTCTGTTAAACGGAGTAAGGTTTTTCGCGGAAGCAGAGCGTATTTGATGGGCCACTCTCCGGGGAGTTATTAAAAATGAGTCATGTAACAGAAGCGCGCCGTGAATTCGTCCGTTCGGGCCATCCTTCAGTGGAATCTGTTCCTGAAGTGGTCATGAGCGCGAAGAGGCTGGCAGAATTGCCCGCTTCGTCATCCATCGACCCCGCATTTGCGAGAGTCGCTGGAGAAGACGATTTCACTCGCGTTCGAAAAGCCCTTGATGCACTCGATCCCAAACAACGCGAATTTATGCAATACAGATTCGGTTTTGTTGCAGACTCCGCCCTGGACAACGAGGAGATTGCACACAAGACTGGGCGCACTGTCGCCGAGGTCTACGAAATCGAGAAAACAGCTTTTGCTCGGCTGCGCCAGTTCTTCGCGGAAGAATAGAGTACACTGAACAGACGAGGAAGTAATGCATCCAAACAAGAAGGGAGACGTATTACTCGGGAAGCTTGCGGAACTCCTGATTGTCACATTCAAAGGAGTTCCCGAGAGCGAGGCCGAAACCGTCAAAATGTTTTATGGTTTCTACGACGGTATTCGGTACAGCACAGAGGAAATAGCAAAAATGAGCGGACTGAAACCTCGAACGGTAAAGAAGCATATCCGTTCGATGCTCATACGTCTCAGAGAGAATGAGCGACGTTACTACTCACAAGGTCAGCTGGTGTTCGATCTGAACAGGCTGTTCGAGTCCTGAATTCAGAGAATGTACATACTCCACCGCTCCGATTCGGAAGAGGTGGATTTTTATTTTAGAAAAATTTTTACAACACCTTCACTTTATCCGCAATAAAACTGGTGGCATCATTTCTTTTCGAAACTTTTCCTTTCATCGCCACGCAATTGTCTACCACAAGCAATGCTTTAAATTCCTCAAATACTTTTGGAAAAATAACCACATCCAGAGATCCGGTTAAGTCTTCAAGATTTACAAAGACCATCCGCTCGCCTTTTTTGGTCATCACTTCGCGAATGCTCACAATCTGTCCGGCCACAATGCACTCGTGCCCTTCTTTGCATTCTTCGAGTTTCTTAACGCCTCCTTCGAGTTTGGAAAGCTTGTCTTTGAATTCTTCTAACGGATGGCCGGAAAGATACAGGCCAAGCAATTCCTTTTCCCACAGAAGCTTATCTTTTTTTGTAGCAAGGGGAGCGTCTGCTAAACGAAGGGTGGGGAGAGTTGAAGTGTCTGTCATCATGCCAAAGAGGGAATCCTGATTTTCCGGCGCCCCGTGTTTTTCTTTGTTGTGTCCAAGAATGTTATCAATATTCGCCATGAGGATGCCGCGATCTACAGGCTCTCCTCCGTCTGAAGACGGAAGTTCGTCGAATGCGCCCGATTTAATCAGAGCTTCGACAGATTTTTTGTTTAAATTGCGGTCTTTGATTCGGTCCAAGAAGTTGATGAGCGAAGTGAATTTTCCCGCACGCTTGCGCTCTTCGATGATTGCAGTGGAAATTCCCTGTCCGAAGTTTTTAATAGTGGTTAATCCAAAACGGATCTTGTATGGCTGGTTAATATTCTCATCTTCATTTTTAATAACGGTGAATTGAGAGTAGCTTTCGTTTACAGAAGGAGGCAAGACCGGAATTCCCATTCGTTTACACTCCTGGACCATGATTCCCACTGTCTCCACGTCTCCGGATTCCGCAGTGAGCACGGCAGACATGTAAATCGCTGGGTAGTTCGCTTTCAGCCAGGCAGTGATATATGCAATGTGCCCGTAGCTTGCGGCGTGGGCTTTGTTAAAGCCGTATCCCTGGAAGGGCACGAACAGATCCCAGAGAGCCTCGGCTTTTTCTTTGCTCATGCCTCCATGCTTCTGGCAGCCTTCGACGAAAATCACATGCTGTTTCTTCATTTCTTCCGGAATCTTTTTTCCAATCGCTTTACGGAACTTATCAACCTCCCCCCAGGAATATCCCGCCACCTCGATGGCGGTCATGAGGAGATCATCTTGGTACACGAGCACGCCAAATGTTGTATCCAAGAAATCTTTCATCTTTGGATGCATGTATGTGGCCGGTTTGGTTCCGTGTTTTCGGGCAATGTATTCCTGGATGTTGTCCATTGGTCCCGGACGGTATAGAGCCACCATAACGTTAATATCGTGGATGTTCGTTGGTTTCAATTCGGTCAGGGCTTTGGTCATACCATCGCCGTTCAATTGGAAGGTTCCTTCGGTTTCTCCCCGGGCGAGCATTTCGAATGTTTTCTTGTCGTCGATCGGAATATCTTCCATGTCGATTTCTTTGCCTTCCATTTTTTTGATTCGATCTAATGCGTCTGCGATGATGGCTAGGTTTCGAATGCCGAGAAAGTCGAATTTAAGCAGACCGACATTGTTTTCATCGATCGAATACATATCGTATTGGGTGATGATTTTATTCTCGCCCTTGGTATCAAATTGGAGAGCTGTGTAGTCTGTCATGGGTCCGGGGGAAATCACCACTCCAGCGGCGTGCACGGAGATGTGCCGCGCATTTCCTTCAATCTTCTTAGCCATGTCCATGACAGTCTTTGTATCCGCATCTTCTTTATACAATTTCTTCAAATCAGGATTCTCTTTTAGCGCACGATCAATGGTCATGGGAAAACCCTGGGCTCCCATGGGAATCAATTTGGCAATTTGATCTCCCAATCCATACGGGAATCCCATGGCTCGGGCCACGTCTCGAACCGCTCCACGGGCCATCATGGTTCCGAAGGTTCCAATCTGGGCTACCTTGTCTGCTCCGTATTTCTTTCTGGAATATTCAATAACCTCATCCCGCCTGTTATCGGCAAAGTCCATGTCGATATCGGGAGCGGAAGGACGGTCCGGGTTCAGGAAGCGTTCGAAGGGGAGTTTGAATTCGAGCGGGTTGACGTTTGTAATGCCGGCAAGGTAGGTCACCAGAGAACCCGCAACCGACCCTCGGATGTTCGTTAGAATTCCGTTCTCGTGCGCGAAGCGTAAGAGATCAGACACCACCAAGAAGTATTTCGGATATCCCTTGTCTTTGATGATCTTCAGTTCGTATTCAATACGGTCCAAGACTTCCGGAGTTTCTTCGAGCCCTCTCCTTTTAATTCCTGAAAATACAATTTCTCTCAAAGCTTCGTCTGGAGTTTGGCCATTTGGAATTTCAAGGTCCGGAAATGCCCATTGTCCGAGTTTCAGTTCGAGATTGCACATATCTGCAATCTTCTGCGTGTTCTCCAGCGCATCCGGAGTTTCTTTAAAAAGCCTTAGAGCAGTCTTTTCGTTGATGAATGAAAAATCCTCTTCTTCGTCATTGAAACTTCCGCCGCCTCCGCCTCCCATGTGTCCCTGGATAGCCTGAACAGTGTCCCTGGCTGCTTTGTCTTCGGGTTCGAGATAATAGACGTCATGGGCGGCCATGATCGGGGTATTGGTTTTTCTCGCAAAGGAAATGAGATCCCGCATTCGGTCTTCGTGTCCGGCAATTTCCGGGTGGTGGGTGATTTCAATATAGAAATGATCCGGACCGAATATATTCTTGTACCAGTCTATAAGCGCAGTAGCTTTTTCCTCATCGTGCATACCGAGAATCTTGGTTATCTCTCCTGAAAAAGATGGCATGATGCACACTAAACCTTTCGCATATTTTTCAATTAATTCTTTGTCTATGCGGGCTTTGTAATAAAAGCCTTCGAGGTTTGAATAGGTAACCAATTTCAAAAGATTCTTGTACCCCTCTTCGTTTTCAGCTAAAAGAACAAGACGAGATCTGTTGTTGTCGATCCTCGCTTCTTTATCAAATCTGGTTCTGGAGGCGACATAAAAATCCACGCCGATAATGGGTTTGATTTCCTCATCTTTGCATTCCTTGTAAAATTCAATGGCGCCGTACAGGTTGCCGGAATCGGTCAAGGCAAGAGCGGTCATATTCAGTTTCTTAGCCTTCTCAATAAGGTCCGAAATCTTTGGAAGGGCATCGAGGAGGGAGTAATGGCTGTGAACGTGGAGATGAGTAAACTTGGACATATGCATAGTATAATATAGAGGATACACTTTAGATAATTATGGCCAATATTGAATTCGAGCAAAATACCATCACTCCATTTCAGAGTATAGAACGATCTGTGAGAGGGATCCCCGCGCTCATTATAAAGACGGGAATTGTGAAAACAGAAGAGCGGGCAAACCTGGTGATGATTGGAGTTATACTTGTATGTATTCTCTTTATGGGATATAAGACAGTTCATTTTTTTAAAGGACCGAATACTACGAGTACTCTTGATATAAAAACAATTGACCAATCACAATTTATTACACGATGACTTATAGACAAAAAGGGTTTACCTTAATTGAATTACTCGTCGTTATTTCTATCATTGGAACACTATCGTCCGTAGTTCTTTCAAGTCTGTCGACAGCACGAGCAAAAGCTTTTGATTCAAGACGAAAATCCGACCTCCGTAGCATTTTTACAGCGTATACGATTTATAACACGAGTGGAGGTGCCCCCCTTACAAATTACGGATGCGGAGGGACATGCCAAACAGATGACATGAATCCCAACTTCCTCTCCGCTCTTATTTCTGCAGGAGCTCTTTCGACTATTCCTAAAGCTCCAAATAATGATGCCACCAATCCGTATATGTATTATGATTATGGACCGAACAATCCATATGGATTTATGATTGTTACTAAACTTGAAAGTGTCGCTCCACAGACCGCTCCTTATCCAGGCTCTTGTCGACCTTGGACCGGGGGTAATTGGTGTGACACAACAATATCTTCTACGTATTACTGCTTGTGTTATACCTATTAGTATATGCATGTTACTGGTATCGATGAAGCGGGAAGAGGGCCATTAGCCGGTCCTGTTGCGGTAGGGGCGGTGCGGATTTCGGGGAGTTTTAATAAAAAGTTCTTCAAAGGAATCAAAGATTCCAAACAGTTAAAGGAAGAAGAAAAGGAGTTGTGGTTCGGTCTTCTAAAGGAAGCGCGGAAGAAGGGAGAACTGCAGTTTGCGGTTTCTTTGGTTTCGGAAAATATAATAGATAAAAAAGGCATTGCATATGCAATTCGTGTGGGTATTAAAAGATGTTTGGCAAAAGTGCATGCCGAAACAAAAGACCAGATATTTTTAGACGGAGGAATATACGCTCCGATTGAATTTACGCACCAAAAGACAATTATAAAAGGGGATGAGAAAATTCCCGTCATCGCCCTTGCCTCCATTGCCGCAAAAGTTACACGGGATGTATATATGAAAAAACTTTCAAAAGAATATCCAGAGTATGGATTTCATGTCCATAAAGGATATGGAACAGTCTTGCACAGGGAAGCTATTAAAAAGCACGGTCCGTCTGGAGTTCATCGGAGGTCTTTTTTAAAGAAGTTGACATAAATAAATAACGTGCTATTGTGTTGATTGGGTGTCCTTCAAACCTCCTTCCCTGATTTCATGTTTACTCCTCGGGTTGACCATAATTCGGTCGCTGTCGTTTGGCGCCCGGGTCATTTACCGGGAGTCAATCAGATGCTTGTTGCATACTGTATCCAGCCAGATCTGTTTCGCAGCTTGGGCTGCCCTGCATTTGAGGATATTCCAGAAGAATACCTCAGCGTGCGAGTACCCGGCGGCGGCGGAAATTTTGGCGAAAGTCCCGAAGATACTTTTCGGCGGGAACTCCGAGAAGAAACGGGCTTGAAAGCCAAACGCGCTGCCCCGTTACACTGGGTGTACAGGAGACGCTTTCAAGCCCATGTGAAGAATGGGTTTCTCATCTCACGAAGTGACTGTAAGGGGTCTCTTTATAAAAAGCCTTACTGGGACCGCAAGACGGTCATTGTGGGATTCAGGTGGTGTACCTTTGAGGAGGCTTTACATCGCTTTTCACAGGATGGTCATAGAGGAAGTCACTTCTGGGTAATCAGAAAAGCCCAAAGCGCACTTCAGCTGGAAGGAATAGAGTATATGCGAGCCGCCTGAGACAATTCTCGGACGGCCCTTTTCTTTTTATTGCTTATTTGCTATATTCATCCTATGACAGTACGAATGAGACACACGAGGTCGCACACCAACAATAGGCGATCTCACCACGCTCTTGCTAAACCCGCACTCACCACAGAGGCGGGCAGCGTTCACATGCGACACCGCATGTCTCCAACCACCGGTATGTACCGAGGCAGAAAAGTAGTAGACATGGGTGCCAAAGCAACCCGCAAGGCAGAGAAGTCGAAAGAGAAGGCAAACGCACGTTAGAGTTAGCCGCCTTCTGTTTCCTTTTATTATATTTTGCTCTTTATGGCTCATAGGCACCTTTCACGCTCGGTCGTACTCCAAACATTGTTTGAATGGGATTTTGATACATCGCTTATAAAAGAAAAATCGAATACAGAACAAGTAGAAGAAATTTTTGAACGAAATCTTGCAGAGTTTGCTCCGGGTTCCCAAGACAGACCGTTCATGGAATCACTCCTAACGAGTGTTGTAGACAAGCAAAAAGACCTGGATCTTTTAATTGAAAAAGCCGCTCCGGACTGGCCCATTAATAAAATCTCCATCGTCGATCGAAACATTTTACGCATTGGCCTTGCGGAACTTTTGTTTGCAGACAGGAACGAAGTTCCTCCCAAAGTTGCCATCAACGAAGCCATCGAATTGGCCAAATCTTTCGGCGGAGATACCTCGGGGAAGTTTGTGAACGGAGTATTGGGAGCGGTATACAAGGAAATGGGGGAACCGGGAAAAGACGAAAAGCCAAAGCCAAAGAAAAAATACGGCAATGTTCCGGATTCCGAACTACCGGTTGAATCCTTGGCCGGAGCAGTGGTATACGCCGAACATGAAGGGGGAATTTCCCTTGCTCTCGTCCACGATATCTTCGGACACTGGACCCTTTCAAAAGGAAAACTTGAAAACGGCGAAAGCTATGAATCCTGTTTGGTTCGCAAGGTTCCTTTGGAACTCGGAGTGCCGGTAACCATCAAAGAAAAATTGGGAGAGAATGCATACTCCACATACCATCCGGAAAAAGGAAAGATCATGAAAAAGATCCAGTACTTCTTGGCCGAAGCTCCATACCAGGAACTGACCCTCGAAAACAAAGTGGAAAAAGGGGGATTGGACGATGTGAAATGGTTCAAGCTCGCGGATATTCTCGACCTCAACTTTTATGATGATATTCTCCCTATTGTCACCAAAGCCATCACCCTCCTTGCGGAAAGAGCCAAGTAAGGGTATATAACACTCATGGATTTCAGCAAATTCGAAGAAACAGCCGGTATTACTTTTAAAGACAAGTCTCTCCTGAGACAGGCTTTTACGCATCGCTCGTATATCAATGAAAATAGAGCATCCGGCCTTTCGCATAACGAAAGACTCGAATTCCTGGGAGATGCAGTTCTTGAACTCGTTACCACAAACTATCTATACAAGCGTTTTGCCGATATGAACGAAGGGGAATTAACCAGTATCAGATCCGCACTCGTGAATGCAGATACATGTGCGGTTGTGGCCACAAAACTCGGAGCCAATGATTTCCTTCTTCTTTCAAAGGGAGAATCTAAAGATATGGGAAGAGCGAGACAATATATTCTAGCGAATACTTTGGAAGCGGTGATTGGTGCCATCTATTTAGACCAAGGATTTGATGCTGCAGAAGCATTTATTCTTGCGCATATTACTCCCCTTACAGACGAAATTGTTGAAAAGGGAACCTGGATTGATTCGAAATCTTCGTTCCAGGAAAAGGCGCAGGAACACGAAAATACTACTCCAAATTACAAAACTATCCGAGAATCCGGACCGGATCACGACAAGCAATTTACCATCGGTGTCTATTTAAAAAACGAACTGGTTGGACAAGGAGAAGGAAAATCCAAGCAGGATGCGGAACAGGAAGCTGCGAGAGATGCGTTGAAGAATAAAACCTGGGAATAAAAAAGCCCCGCTAAAGAAGCAGAGTTGGCCTTAACGGCTTTGGCCGTTTTTCTGACATTTTCTTTTCCGTTTCCTTGAACTCTTTCCTTCCTTCGATGATGCAGATCACAGCCGCGGCGGCAAGGAAGAAACCTTCCTGGAAAGCACCGTTTGCAAATGCCATCCAGACGAAGAGAGATAGGATGACGAATGTGGCAAAGTAATCTTGCCAACCAGTAGTACTGAGGAACCTTTCCGGTTTCTGCATGTTCTTACTCCTGTATGGGAGGGCCCTCTTTTTACCGTACTCTTCTAATAATCAAAGGTCAAATCCGTGGTCTTCAAACATTTGACAATTTATATTTAATATGTTAAGGTCTTATCAGAAATGAGCGAATGCTCATCTGGTCATTTCACCTCTTGGAGATTCTTCCATGACCACACGTCCGACAGGCCCCAAGGAGCCTTCAATCCTTGCATCCCCAGCGCTCGTCATTGAGCTGGCGGATGTTCCAGTTCCCGCCTGGGCACTGGAAATTCGACCGCATGCCTGGTGGCTGCGGGATCGGCTTGCGATCGATCTGGTTCTCGGAGCCCAAGGGCACCGAGTCAGAGCGATCGTTGGCATGGCTCTCCTCAGCTATTACAGTGGGGATGAGTCCATTACGCCGGCTGAGTCACGGATGATCGACGCATGGGCAAAGAGCCTATCGTCTGATCAGGTCGAAACGATCGCGGACATCGGGGCTTCAATCGCCGATGAACTTGTCGATCTGGTCGATCGTCTCCATGGGCACAATCATCATCCCGTGCCCGACGAAGCCACTTGGCAAAAAACGCCCTCGAGCTGTGTCATGGCCGAGACGATTTGGAAGCCATCCGTCACCTACTTCAGAATCGTAACCCTACGATCGAGAAGAAGACGGATCTCGATGACGAGTGCACGGTAATCGACAAATGGGTCGATCGTCACGGACTCGTCGAGAAACTTCGCAAAGGTCCGGTTTCGGTTCGGCGCAAGGAGCCGAATCTCACGGACTTCGAGCTGGCTTGGTGGCTGCTCGATAAGTAAAGGTACGATCTGCGCACACGTGCAGATCAAACAAGGACTAGCTTCGGCTGGTCCTTCATTGTATCTGCTATAATAATTAATAATGTATCTCAAATCGATCGAACTCTCCGGATTCAAATCATTCGCCAAGAAGAGCGAACTTTTGTTTACCTCCCGCATCTCTTCAATTGTCGGCCCAAACGGCTCGGGCAAATCTAACGTAGCAGAGGCGTTTCGCTTCGTATTAGGAGAACAATCCATTAAATCCCTCCGAGGAAAGAAGGGTGAAGACCTTATCTTCAACGGTGGAGGCGGGGAATCCAGAGGAAACCGTGCATCCGTAAAAGTTGTCTTTGATAACTCGAGCAAAGTATTTGCCATAGATTTCCCTGAAATTTCCATCGAACGCGTGGTGCACCGGGACGGCGTGAATGATTACTTCATCAATGGCAGCGCCGTCAGATTGAAAGATGTTTTGGAACTTCTTTTGGGTGCGCATATCGGCGCTTCCGGCCACCACATCATCTCCCAAGGTGAAGCGGATAAGATTTTAAATACCACTCCCAAAGAAAGAAAAGCCATGATCGAAGACGCGCTCGGTCTTCGTCTGTACCAATACAAACGCATCGAAAGCGAAAGAAAGTTAAAGAAAACATTTGAAAACATAAAAGAAGTTGAATCCTTGCGAAGGGAAATCGCTCCGCACCTTAAGTTTCTCAGAAAACAGGTGGAGAAGATGGAGAAAGCGGAATCCATGCGGACGGATTTGATCGAAAAAGCCAAACTATATTTCAAATCCGAAAATATGTTTCTGGCTTTTTCAAAAACAATGCTTCTGGAAGAAAGAAAGCCGATAGACGAAAAGCTCCAGACTCTTGAAGCTGAATTAAAGAACGCCCGCACCGTTCTTGAATCAGAAAAGAATAAAGACCACGGATCTGAAATCCTGAGACTGGAAAGTGAAATATCCGAAGCGCGCAAAGCCAAGGATTCGCTTGTTATTGAACTCGGAAAGATAGAGGGACTAATTGCCGGAGAAGAGCGGGTTATCCGCAAACAAAAAGAAGCCGCCGCAACGGATGTCACCAAAATGATCCGCCTCAGGGACGTTGAACTCTTCTTCAATGAAATCCAAGAGGACGTGCGGGATGCCGAACATAAGGGAGCTGCAGACTTGCTCGAGCTTGTCCGAAGCTTTGGACAGCGTCTGGCTTCTTTTGTTTCGAGCAAGAAAGATGCCGTAGACCATACGGTAGTTGTCGAAGCAGAGAAAGCCATCGAAGGATTCAATAAAGACAAGGAACGTATTCGAGATCGGATGCAGCAGGCGGAAGCCAGAGATTTGGAACTGCACGGCACCTACGAATCGATGAAGAAATCCATTGAAGCGGAAAAAGATTCATCGAGAGACGCGGAGAAAGCCGTCTTCAGAATCATGTCCGAAGAAAATGAGCTGATCGCCAAACTTTCCCTGATTAAAGCCCGAGAAGAAAACCTCAAGAAAGACGAAGCTGAACTGATGCGGGGACTCGAGGAAGCCGTTCGTTTGGGAGGAAGCGAGATTTTAAAATTCAAAGATATGGATATCCAGTTCGAGGAATCTGCCTGGCTTCAAAAAAGGGAAGAAGAAAAGAGGGAAATCAGCAAACTGGTCATCCGTCTTGAAGATGCGGGAATATCCGGAACAGACGAAGTGGTAAAGGAATTCAGGGATGCAAACGAACGGGATGAATTCTTAGCTAGGGAATTATTGGATCTTGAACAATCTGCCGAATCCCTCAGATCCCTCATCGAAGATTTGGAGAAAAGGCTGGCTGTGGAATTCGCCACGGGCATTGCCCGTATCAACGCCGAGTTCGGTGAACTTTTTAAATCAATGTTCGGCGGGGGATCTGCGGAACTAAAGTTAACCAGAGAAAAGAAAGTTTCGTTTGCCGAGTCTGAGGAAGAGGATATGGAAACCGAAGAAAAGATTGAAGAGGGATTGGATATTTCCGTGACGCTTCCTCGCAAGAAAATCCACGGATTGATGATGCTTTCAGGCGGAGAACGCGCCCTCACTTCGATTGCGCTTTTGTTCGCAATTTCCGCAGTCAATCCTCCCCCATTTATTATTCTGGATGAAACGGATGCCGCGCTTGATGAAGCGAATTCCAAACGCTACGGAGACATGGTGGAAAGACTGTCTAAGCACTCGCAATTGATTTTGATCACCCACAATAGGGAAACCATGTCCCGGGCGGGAATTATTTACGGCGTTACCATGTCTTCGACCGGGGTTTCCAAATTGCTTTCGATTGAATTTGATCAAGCAGTTGAAGTTGCAAAGTAGGGAATTAATTGTATAATATTTTAGGAAGTTTGAACCTTTGTTTCAAGGAGCATTGAAGAATGCCAAAAAGTCCATACGGTTTGCTGAATGCACTTCGTGGAATGTCGGAAAAGGCGAAAGATTCCCCTAAACCTTATCCCACGGGGTTTGCGCTATTGGATAAAGAAAAATTGCGCGAAGCTACCGCCGGGGGCAGAGAAGCTAGTCTTCGAAGTCGAAGACAGAAGCTTGAGACCGAAAAAATTGTAAAAATTTCTAAAGACGAAGAGTGAATCAGTATCCGGATATGCAATACGCTTCCGGATTTTTTAATATAAAAACCGCTCAAGAGCATGAGCAGTTAGGAGAGAATAGACCATCTCCGTCTCTTTGTATTGCGTTCAATCCGACGTGTATGTCTTGCTCTCCGTCGCTGGTTCTGTGTGCTTGCGAGGTGAACAAGTGTATTTGCCATTCGTGCCACGGAATCACCATCATCCGTAATGATACACGTGACGATTCCCGTATCTTCACGAATATTGCGATCGATAGGTTCGCCCAGTCTTGCTATTGCGAGTTGTCTTCTTGTGCAGTCGAAGACACGGTACTCTCCTCGATCTTTTAGCACTTCGATATTGTACCCATGTCCTCCTCTGAATCCTTCGAGATGATAGGGGTTGGGACAGCAGATGATTCCACCCGCTACTTTCAACACCAATACACGAGATCCTGCAGGAAGTGGGCGAGACATATGTTCCTGGGTCAGAGGTTTGTACTCTGCTTCGAGACTACTCCAATACAAACGCAAAATCAAGAGTCTTTCGCTCCGGATCAGACGCAATCAATTTAACTCGGACTTCGTCGCCAAGAGAATATTTCTTTCCCGTATTTTTTCCAACAACAGCATATTGTTTTTCATGGAGTTCGTAGAAGTCATCGGTCATATTCTTCAAGCGAACCATGCCTTCGGCTTTGGTATTCACTTCCTCCACATACACGCCCCATTCGGAGACTCCTGAAATAACCGCATCGAATTCTTCTCCGATATGTTCCTGCATGTATTCAACCTGTTTGTACTTAATGGATGCACGTTCCGCTTCGGAGGCTTCAATTTCTCTTTCGGTAGAAACATCGCAGAGGAATTGGTATTTGGCGATTTCATTTTCTTCAACCATGCCGTGGGTGAGGAGACGGTTCAACAGTCTGTGCACCATGACATCTGGGTAACGGCGGATGGGAGAGGTAAAGTGTGTGTAGTATTTGAACGCAAGGCCGAAGTGTCCAATGTTTGAAGTGGAATAAATGGCTTTCTGCATTGAGCGAATGGTGGCGGTTTTGATCAAGGCCTCGGAAGGAGAGCCTTCGACAGATTTCAACATGTTTGAAATATCTTCACCTGTGGTTTCGCCATCATGGTGTTTCAGTTCAAAACCCAAGGCCTTAACAAAGGTGGCAAGATCCATAATTTTATCTTTGTCCGGTGCATTGTGGATACGATAGATGCCGGCAATCTTCGGATTCTTTTCGTGTGCGTCTGACAAATACTTTGCCACTTCCTTGTTGGCGAGGAGCATGAATTCTTCAATCAGTTTATGAACATCTGTTCGGGTCTTTTTGTATACGCGGATTGGCTTGCCCTTGTCATCCAAGACGAATTTCACCTCGTCCGTTTCGAATTCAATGGCTCCATGGGCAAATTTCTCCGCTTTTAATTTCTTAGCCAGAGTATTCAATGTTAAAAGTTCTTCAACGAATACCCCTTCTTTTTTGTCCATCACTTCCTGGGCTTCTTCATATGCAAAACGCTTATCTGAAATGATAAGGGTTCGTCCGAACCAGCGTTCTTTCACCTGGGCATTTGTGTCCATGACGAAGACTGCGGAGAAGGCGTACTTGTCTTCGTTTGGATTAAGGGAACAGAGGTCGTTCGACAGAATCTCGGGGAGCATGGGAATGGTTCGGTCCACGAGATAAATCGAAGTGGCTCTTTTTACGGCTTCTCTATCTAATGCAGTTCCAGGAACAACAAAATGCGAAACGTCTGCAATGTGGATTCCGATTTCGTAGGTGCCGTCCGTTAATTTCTTGAAAGAGATGGCGTCATCGAAGTCTTTAGCGTCTGCGGGGTCTATGGTGAAAGTTGTAGTGTTGCGGAAATCCTTGCGTCCTTCAATGTGATCCTCCGATTCGAATTTTTGTTTCCAGCTCCTTGCTTCCGCTTCCACATCTGCGGGGAAGTCTGCTTCAAATCCTTTGTCTATGATAATACCGAGCATTTCGGCATTGTGTTCGCCTTTTCGTCCGATGACGCGGATCACTTCGCCTTCGGGGCTTTTGGCCGCATCAATCCAAGAAATGATTTTTACCTGAACCTTATCTCCGTCTTTTCCGTTGCCGGCCTTCTCTGCCGCCACATGAATGTCCCGGTACATTCGTTTGTCATCCGCTATAAAGAAAAAGTCCGAACTGGATTTTTCAAGAGTTCCGACAAACGCAGTCTTTTTGCGTTCGATGATTTCAACAACTTCAGCCTGTTTCCGGCCATATACTTCGAGGTCTAGGATTTTTACTTTAACCGTGTCTCCGGTGAGAGCGGCGTTAATTCGTTCGGGCTGAACCTCGAAATCGTTGTCTTCATCTGCTGGGTTGGGGAAGTATCCGACCCCCTTGCCTGTTACTTTGATAATGCCCTCAAGAAGAGGGGAGTTCGAATCTTTCATTTCAAGTACTATAGCAGATCATTGACCGCCTTTCTACTTTTTGTTACTATAGACCCCATGCTAAAAATGAGACTTCAGAGAGTAGGACGCAAACACGAGACGGCTTTCCGCCTTGTTTTGACCGATTCCAAAAACTCTTCTAAATCCGGACGCTTCCTCGAAGTGCTCGGTTCATACGATCCGCGAAAAACAACAGACGCTCTTAAAGCAGACCGCATCAAGCACTGGCTTTCAAAAGGTATTTCTGCCACCGGATCAGTACACAACCTCCTCGTTACCCACAAGATTATCGATGCAAAGAAGATCAACGTTCTTCCAAAGAAAACCGTTATCAAGAAAGAAGTAGTTGCAGAAGTAGCTAAACCAGAACCTGTAGCAGAAGAAATTGCAGAAGTTAAGGAAGCAGAACCCGTTACCACTCCAGAGCCAGAAGTTGAAGCTCCCGCTGAAACCCCAGTTGAAGAAACACCTGCTGCAGAGTAAGTGATATAATATGTGAGGAGTTTCCGCTCCCTGATTATTTCAATAACCACTACCTTTATGGACGATATACAGTTCCTCGAATATGTAATCAAAGCTCTTGTTGAGCATCCAAACGACGTTAAAATCAAACGAACCGTTGATGAAATGGGCGTGCTTATGACACTCGATGTCCACCCAGACGATATGGGAAAGGTTATCGGCCGCGCTGGAAATACCGCCAAGGCCATCCGCATTCTTCTCCGTGTTGTTGGTATGAAAAACAATGCCCGTGTGAACCTTAAAATAAACGAACCTGCGGGATCCGCTCCTCGGGAATCGTATTCCTCTCCGGTTTCTTCAGTTCCGAGTGCTTCAAAGACGGTTGATCAGGCGATGGAGGATTTGAATTTGGATTTGTAATTTCAGATATATATAAATGGGAACGCCGCGAACTGGTCGCGGCGTTTTTGTATCATCTTTCGTTACATTGCTGCACTCAGCAGTAAACGAAAGGTTGCAATGCGCTCGAGCAGGTGCAGCGCCCTCTCACTGCTCCGAGTGAGGGAATCATTTGCTTCGTCGACATGGAAGCGAAGTTCCATGAGTTGACGACTCACTGCAACTTCGCGGTCAGCGTCGTCCGCCCCTGTCTCTTCGAGCGGCAGAACAGCAAATGGGAGAGCCATGGTTACTCCTGCTCAGGTGAAGGTTCAATTTCTTATTTATAATAGCAGAATTATATAGACTTGTCAAGTAATGTAAAATAAGATATGGTACATAGATGCATTTCCACATCATCACCCTCTTCCCGAATTCCTTCGATTCCTATCTCGGCGAATCTATTCTTAAACGCGCCATCGAAGACAAAAAGATCAAAGTCTCTTTCTATAACCCCAGAGACTTCGCTCCTCCAATTTCCAAAGGTTCCACCCTTAAAACCGTTCGCATAGACAAGCCTCCGTATGGCGGCGGACCTGGAATGGTCATTCAAGCCGAACCTGTTATCAAAGCAATACAGAAAGCAGTGGGGAAAAAGAAGAATGTGAAGATCATTTTCCTTTCTCCTTCTGGAAAGCAGTTCACAAATGAATACGCTGAAACCGTTGCTAACAAATACACAGACATTGTATTTGTTTCAGGTAGATACGAAGGGATAGATGCGCGGATCAAGAAAGTATTCAAAATGGAAGATATCTCCATTGGACCATTTGTCTTAACTGGAGGGGAGCTTCCAGCCATGCTTATGATAGACACCATTGCCCGCCAAGTTGAAGGAGTGCTCGGCAATTTCGATTCCATTGAAGAAAAGAGGATTTCTTCTTCGGAGGTCTATACCAGACCAGAAGTGTTTGCATATAAAGGAAAGAAATACAGAGTTCCGAAGGTGTTACTCTCCGGACACCAAGCAAAGATTGAAGAGTGGAAGAAAAAGAGGTAGGGTAGGGGCGGAAAGAAAGCAGCACGTTTCTTCTACGCTGGAGCTCTCACATGTATTCTGCCTTGGACAAGGCCGAGAAGTTCGAAAGAGAATGGCCTCAGTACGAAAGAAATCTGAACAAGATCTTCGTAAGAAGGAGTCAGGGTAAGACCACGGTCACTACAGCAGTCATCCTTGGCGGACTCTGCATTCGGATTCGGCTGATCATCCGGCCCAAGGGAAGCATCGACGAAGAGGTTTTCGCTTTCAAATCTTCCGGAAGAAGCATCTCCAACCGCGCACTGCACGCGGGTCTCGTTGAAGAAACACCCGCTTTGATCAATCTTCGACGGGAGGTAAATGAAAAAGGAAATCCCGTTGAGGCTTGCAAGAAATTCCTCGAGGAATTTCTGGCGGATATTGAACGAGATCCGGCAGGTGAAGAAAAGAAGATGAGACTGCTTGCACCTAGCACAGAAAAATTGTAACCGGCCAGGAGTGGTCGGGTTTTTAATTGATTGCTTTAATTATTTTTATCTGTTATTACGGAATAGGAAGTTCTCACTCCTTACAAGGGGATAGCTCAATGCCAAACGCCAATTCTGTTTCAGTTTCGATGACTTCATGGTCTCGGCCAAATGTGGAGAACAGCGGCTCGATAACAATATCGGGCCTCTCGTCGGAAGAGGTAGACGGACTGTCCGTACTCGTTAAAGGTGGATTGTCTTGGGTCACGATGAAAGAGGGAAGACTCGTATTTCAGTCGACACTCAAGCCGCTTCCCGCAGCGATTGACGACGACGAGATGTTGCCTTTCTGGCGACCCATGAGTGAACATAGGGGTGAAGTCAAGAATGTTCGGCTGGATGGTATCGACAAATTCGATGTTTACTCGCCGTCTTTCACAATCCAAGGTCTTTGCGCGTACGAATACACTCCTGCAGCTTACCGAAAAGTTGCAGAAGATCTCGAGAGCTGGGGTTTCCAGTGTCTTCGTTCTCAGCGTGGTCAGGATGGTAAGTACTGGGAAATCTGGTACCTATGCAATCTTATTTGTGCAAGAGGTCGTTTCGAGGAAGCGATCAGTGAAGAAACTGGCAAGAAGCAGGTAGATAAGGCGATCAAGTTTCTCTGCCGCAATACCTCTTTCGGCACTCTGGATGTCTCGGCTCAGCGGGCTGCAACAATGATGGATTGTGATTGATATTTGTTTGATCGTCTCAAAAGGCGGTCTTTTTTATAGGATATAATTCAAACATGAACAAAAGGGAAGTCAGACCACATGTATACTTACTCGAATTCCAAACACAAGCTGAACTTGCTTCAACTTTCCTCAGATTTCAGGAACATTACGAATCCCCGGAGTTTAAGGGCAAAATATTTACTCGGGCGGAATTTGAAAAATGGTATGCAGGTGAAAATGGATCTTTTTCATACTGCAGTGATTGGAGCGGATTTAATATTCCTTCCATCATCCTTGAACCATTTAGAGCGGGCAGTTTCAACCCCCTGTCTCTTGAAGAACAAAACTTCTTAAAGCATTTTGAGGGATTAGAGCACCCTTTTTATATCATCGGTACATATTCAGCCGCTTCTCCTGAAAAAC
>JAQBQW010000031.1 GCA_028286805.1 Parcubacteria group bacterium
CATACTACAATTAAGCTTCTTTTTGTTGCGTTCGGTGTGATGTGTTTACAAAGTATTACTTCTTGGATTGACGGGTTTGTTATGGTTAATCGTTTTGATCTTGATTCTTCGACTCACATTAGAAATCTTACTCTCAAGCAACTTCTTAGTCTTTCAATTGGTCAGCACAGAAATGAGCATTCCGGATTAACGCAGAGTGTGATTAATGAAGGCCAGAGCGGTGTAGGCAATATTTTGAATCTTACGGTCTACCAACTTATTCCAGAAGTGGTAAGAATTGTTGTTGGTCTGGTCGCCCTCTTCTTTTTCTCTTGGCAGATTGGTTTTATTGCATTCGTGGGAGTGATGATTTTGTTAATCATTATCTATTTCACCAATTCTTACTTCTTACCTTTCATTAAACACGAAAGAAAAGTGGGTCAAGATAATGATAAAAAGCGCATGGAAATGATTAGAAATGCGCCTCTTGTTATTTCAAATGCAGGAGAAGAATATGTGCAGTCCACTCTTGATGAAGATATGCAGATTCATAACATGTACAGTAAAAAACTATGGAATAAATATTTCATTATTTCTTACCTTATTCGCCCTTTCATTCAGAACTTGGCATTGATCGGATGTATTGGTGTAGCAGCATACTTGGTTGCCCAAGGACAATTGAGCGCTGGACAGATCATCACAATAATCCTTTGGACAAACATTGTTCTTACCAACCTTGGAACTCTTGGGCATCTACAACGCCAGCTCTTGATAAATGGTGAGAGGGCTCGAAAATACTTCGGACTTCTCGACCTCACCTCGGATGTGGTTATTCATGGGAAACAAATCAAACCCGAAACAATCTCGGGCCAGATTTCCTTTGAAGATGTTTCCTTCGTATATCCAAAAGGGAGAATCATTGAAGACGATAAAAAAGAAGATTCAGAAGAAGTTGTAAAAGCTTCAAAAGAGGCCCTGCAAAATATTTCCTTCTCTATTAAAGCCGGCGAACACGTGGCTTTCGTTGGATCCTCCGGTGCGGGCAAGTCTACCGCCACCCTTCTCCTTTTGCGCGGCAGCGATCCACAATCCGGCAGTATTAAGATTGATGGAATAGATCTAAGAGAAATCGATCTTGGTTTCTACAGACAGCATGTCGGCATAGTAGAACAAAACATTGTTCTCTTTGACGATACTCTCCGCCAAAATATTTCTTTTGGTCTTCCAGGCGGACAGCTACTTTCAGACGAAAAGCTGGATGAACTTGCAAAGATTGCCCGCATCGACGAATTCAAAGATAAGCTCACCAAAGGCTGGGATACCATGCTCGGAGAAAACGGCATCAAGCTTTCCGGCGGACAGCGCCAGCGTGTCGGTATTGCCCGTGCCCTTGCCAAAGATCCTGCAATTCTCATCCTCGACGAAGCCACTTCATCTTTAGACGCCAAGAACGAAGCTTTGATCAAAGACGCTCTGCACGAAGCGTCTGTTGGCCGTACAACCATCATGGTGGCGCACAGACTTTCAACCGTTAAAGATGCGGATCGCATCTTCGTATTTGATAAAGGAACAATTGTTGGAGTCGGAAAACACGAGGAGCTTTTGAAGAGTACTCCAATCTATGCAGACCTTGTCTCGCACCAGACAGTGTTGGTGTAGTTTGTTTTGTATTTTTGGTTGTGATATGACTAAAGAGGAGTTTCCCGTTTTTGATAGTTCCCTCATGCTCACGGTGTATTCCATGGATTTCGGAAAGGAAATTTCCCTTGAGGAGCTTCAGAAGCCAGAGGGTTTGGCCAATGTCTTGGATGAATTGGCGGTAACTGGCGGAGAGACAAGGATCATAAAGAATGGCAAGCACTACGCTTCCATCCGCCTACTGGATGGCGATGATCCTGTGGAATCAACTCCTCGACGTGGCAATGATTCAGACCCCGCTCCCGTGCTCGCCGGTGCATAAAGGATCTCAACCGAGATCCTATTTATATTTAAAAGAAAAGAAAAATCAAAGGAATCACCAGCCATGCGGCAAACGCATTCGTCGAAGCGAAGTACGGATCGAGGAAATTGGGAATATGGTATATCGGAGCGATCTTTATGATGTGATAGAACAATGTCACAAACAGTCCGGCGAGAATCAAAGAACCGATTCCAAGTTTGAGGTTATTTCCATACGTAGATACGTGTTTCGAAACCACAAACAAGGCAATGCAAAAGATCACCAGAAAAATAACAAGGTGATTTAAAAACAAACCGCTGGCCGAAGATTTGCTTGCAATGGTAAGTGAAGAAGTAAACGGAAGATTCAAATAGAGAAAAGCAGAAACATAAAAGGAAATAATTCCCGCAACAATTTTATTCATGAAGATATTATATACCTTCTTTCTTTAATTCTTCAATAAGTTTTTTCTGTTCCTTGGAAAGTTTTTCGGGGAGCTTCACCATAATTCGTACGTAAAAATCTCCGCGAGTATTTCCATGCGGAACTCCTTTTCCTTTGACGCGCAAAACGACGCCAGAGTTCGTTCCTGCTGGAATTTTAAGATCGATATTCCCATCAAGAGTTTTAATGCTTCGAGTTGCTCCGAGTAATCCTTCGGTTAATTTGATGGTCAGGTCTGTCGCAAGGTTGTATCCCTCTTTGTGTATGGATCCGTGCGGCTTCACATGCACCCGCACAAAAAGATCGCCGGGAGTTCCGGGAATGGATGCATCTCCCTCCGGAGTTTCTCCGTAACCGGTCATACGAATCATCTGTCCGGATTCAATTCCCGCTGGGATGCGAATAGTCACTTCCTTTTGCTTCACCAGCTTGGAGTTGATATTCAGAGTTCTTTCAATTCCAAAAATTGAATCTTCAAACGAAAGTTCGATATCCACCTGAACGTCTCTTCCCCGTCTCATTCTCCTTCCGCCTCCGAATATTGAAGAAAGAATGTCTCCCAAATCTCCGGATTCAAAACCGGCTCCGCCTTGAAAGCCGGAGAAATCAAAACCGAATCCATTGGGATCGAATCCACCTCCTCCGAATCCCCCGCCACCCATATTGGGTCCGGCCGAACCGAATTGGTCGTACTGAGCGCGCTTGTTCTTGTCTGAAAGAATCGAATACGCTTCATTCGCCTCCTTGAACTTGGCTTCGTCTCCTCCTTTTTTATCCGGATGGAATTCGTGCGCTTTCTTGCGAAAAGCTTTTTTTATTTCGTCTTCTGAGGCGTCTTTTTTAACGCCGAGGATGTTGTAGTAATCTTTAGCCATTCGGTTATTTAGCTGGTCGCTTCAGGACCTTTGTCTGTGAATTCAGCGTCTTTCACGTCTCCTTCCGGTGCAGAAGCAGTTTCGGGCGCTGGATTGCTTTGTTTGCTCATGGCTTCGCCAATCTTCTGCATTTCGGTTGAGAGCGCTTCTGTTGCGGATTTAATAGATTCGAGAGTGCCCGATTCCCTTTCTTTCTTGAGTGCGTCTATTTTTGCCTGAACTCCAGTTTTAATATCTTCAGAAACTGCTGCTCCGTTATCTTTCAATGCCTTTTCGGCGGTGTATGTGAGCTGCTCTGCCATGTTCTTGGCATCCACCAGATCTTTTTTCTTTTGGTCTTCAGATGCATTTGCTTCCGCATCTTTCTGCATCTTTTCGATATCCTCTTTGGAAAGTCCGGAAGAAGCTTCGATGTGAATCGATTGTTCCTTGCCCGTAGTTTTGTCTTTGGCTTTAACGCTCAAGATTCCGTTTGCGTCTACGTCAAAGGTAACTTCAATCTGCGGCATGCCGCGGCCAGCCGGTGGGATGCCGTCTAAGATAAATCTGCCGAGAGATTTGTTGTCTGCTGCCATGGCTCGTTCTCCTTGAACGATATGGATCTCTACGGATGTCTGGTTGTCTGCTGCAGTTGAGAATGTTTGTGATTTGGATGAAGGAATGGTGGTGTTTCGCTCAATCAGTTTTGTGGCAACGCCTCCCATGGTTTCAATGCCGAGAGATAGAGGGATAACATCCAAGAGAAGAACGTCTTTCACGTCTCCAGAAAGAATACCTCCTTGAATTGCGGCACCAAGAGCAACCACTTCGTCCGGGTTGAT
Organism: Parcubacteria group bacterium; assembly: GCA_028286805.1. Classification (GTDB taxonomy): domain Bacteria; phylum Patescibacteriota; class Minisyncoccia; order Phycocordibacterales; family Zambryskibacteraceae; genus JAIFWN01. The sequence continues at coordinate 4,059 of JAQBQW010000031.1, forward strand.
CGATTTGTTCGGTTCCTTGCCGAAGTATTGTTTGACCGCTTCGGTGATAGCGGGCATGCGGGTCTGGCCTCCCACGAGAATGATCTCATCAATCTCGGTTACCTTAAATGGAGATGCTTCCACTGCGCGCTTGGTGATGGTCATGGCGCGATCGATGAATTCCTGGGTCAGTTCTTCAAGTTTGGCCCGGCTCATTTTAAGCAGTAAGTGTTTTGGTCCCGAAGCATCTGAAGTAATGAACGGAATGTTGATTTCGGTTTCCGTAGCGCTTGAAAGTTCGATCTTGGCTTTCTCCGCAGCTTCGTCTAATCTTTGAAGAGCAAGGGCGTCTGTGCGAACATCGATTCCGGATTCCTTTTTGTATTCCTCTGCAATCCACTGAATGATCTTCTGGTCTATATCTTTTCCTCCGAGGTGCGAGTCTCCGTCTGTAGATTTAACTTCTACGACATCATCTCCAACTTCGAGTACGGAAATATCGAATGTACCTCCTCCGAAGTCGAACACAACGATCTTTTCGTTTTTCTTTTTATCAAATCCGTATGCAAGCGCAGCAGCCGTTGGTTCGTTGATGATTCGAAGCACCTCGAGACCGGCGATTTGTCCGGCATTTTTTGTTGCCTGGCGCTGGGCGTCGTTAAAGTATGCGGGAACGGTGATAACTGCCTGGGTCACCTTTTCTCCGAGTCTTGTTTCGGCATCCGTCTTTAATTTCTGAAGGATCATGGCTGAAATTTCTTCCGGACGGTAATCCTTGTCTCCCATGTGTACGAGTACGCCTCCATCTGGTCCGGCCTTCACTTCAAAAGGAACAACCGCCTTGTCTTTCTGAACCGCTGGATCTGCGAACATGTGTCCGATAAATCTTTTAATACCAAACACGGTATTTTTTGGGTTTGTTACCGCTTGTCTACGCGCAAGAAGTCCAACCAGACGTTCGCCTGTTTTGGATATTGCCACGATAGAAGGGGTAGTTCGGGCACCTTCTGCGTTCTCAAGAATTTTGGGACTACCAACCTCCATCACTGCGACGGCGGAGTTGGTGGTTCCCAGATCGATTCCAATGATCTTAGCCATAGTTTTGGTAGTTAAAATCTAATAGGTACCTATTTTACAACGTATTTTAGGCTTCTGCAAATTCTCCAACCTGCACTTTGGCTGGGCGAATCACTTTCCCGTTCAGAGCATATCCTTTCTGGAAGACATTCATGATTTTGTGGTCATTTTCCTTTTGGTCTGTCGGAACCATGCCTATTGCCTCATGCTTTGAGGGATCGAACATCTCTTCTTGCGGATCTATTTCTTCAAGTCCATGAGACTTCATAATCTGCATGAATTGGCTATAAATCGGTTCAATGTCTTTCTGTCCGTGGGAAATGGCGGCATTCATGCTGTCTAAAACGGGAATAAGTTCTGCAAGTGTGTCTGTTTTGGCAAATTTAACGAATTCAGACTTGGCTTCCTCGTCTCTTTTCCGGAGGTTCATAAACTCAGCCTGCGCACGCTGCCAATTATCCAGATTTTCTTTGGCTTTGGCTTCGGCAGCTTTTAATTTCTCTTTTAGTTTTTTAATGGTATCTCCCCGCGCTTCATCAGCGAGAACAGAATCGTCTATTCCCTCTTCGGTATCCAATGTGATGTCTTGTTCGTCCTGCATAGACCCCTAGAATACGGGAAATGAGAGGAAGAATCAAGATTCATTTATTCTGTTATTTGGTCTTGAATGTAGTCTATTCTGTTGGAGAGACCATCAAATCTTTGGCGCCAATCTTTAAATTGTCTGTCTTGGTTTTCCATAATTGTTTTAAATTTAAAATCAGTCATTTTTCTGAATTCTTGAAGTTCAAGATGTATATTATCAAATGATCTAGATACAAGAATTGCAAAAGTATCTATTTTACTGTCCATTTTTCCGTCAAAGTCGATGGTTAATCTTTCCTCAATTCCTTCCAGTGGTGTGAGACGGGATTCAATGCGTTGAATAGATTCTTCTAAAGGGATGAAACGGGCATTGGTACGTTGGATAGACTCCTCTAAAGGAGTAAATCGGCCTTCTATCCGGTGTAAAATGGTTTTAATTTCTGGTTCCATAGCACTATTATATGGTGCCCCAAAATAGTTATCCCCAGTAACGAAAACAGACCCCTTTGGGTCTGTTTTCTTAAACCCAGGAGTAAAACTTACTGTCCCTTGATTGCTACCGTACCAATGATTTGATCAACCAGGGCAATGTTTGCTACAAGGTCTTTGTTGTTCAAAACTTTCGCACTGGCGTTAAAAAGAAATCCCTTCTGTACTACATAGTAGTTAATGTCTGCGCCTTTTGGATCGTTATCCTGACTTCTCTGAAACATCACACCGTTAACGATAATCGGTTTACAGTTTGCAGGGTCACATTTTGGAAGTGAACCGGATTTGTATGTTGCGTTGATAACAATCGCACCGCTAGGGCTCTTGAGAGTAGTACCTGTAATAGTCCAGGTTGAAGGATACGCAAATGAAAGGAAGGCTCCGGGGCTTGTGTACACTTTCCAGGTTGCAGTTGTCCCGGAGGTGGTAGGAGTTGTGTTTGTTGTAAGACCATTCGAATTTACATTCGCAGATGGAGAGGATGAATAATGTGTAATTCCCCAACCGATTAAGATAACAATAATAATGGCACCAATAATTGTGTATTTGTTTTTCATATACTGAGCATACTCTCTAATTGAAAAAACAAAACCGCCTTTCGACGGTTGTGTGTATAACTTTTCTTAACGCTTACTCCACTGAGGGGCCTTTCTCGCTTTCTTCAATCCGAACTTTCGTCTTTCCTTGGCTCGGGGATCTCGTTTGAGGTATCCCTTCACTTTAAGTTTTGTTCTGAGGTTTACATCATATTCGATAAGAGCGCGGGCAATGCCGTGTCTGAGGGCTTCTGCTTGGCTTGAAACGCCGCCTCCAGTAAGGAGAGCAGTCACTGCAAACTTCTGGTCGAGGTCGAGGGTATCAAATGCAGCCTTAACTGTTTTGCGGAGTTCTGCTGTTGGGAAATAGCTGTCGAATTCTCGGTCGTTGATCAAAATCGAAAACTTGTCTGCAGGAGTAATGCGAACTCGAGCTGTCGAAGTTTTGCGTCGGCCAACTGAACCTATGTATCGTGCGTCTGATTTGGCAGCCATGTTAGTCGTTAATAGTTAAATTTTTGATCATCACTGCGCGAAGCTTGTTTTTTGGAAGCATGCCCATAACCGCTCGTCGCAATACTTCCTTCTGTCCTTTTGCATCTACAACCTGCTGCATTGAAGAAGTTTTGAGAGCACCCGGGTATCCGGAGTGGCTGACGTATGACTTGTCTCGAAGCTTCTTTCCGTCGATAGACATCTTTGAAGCATTCTCAACGAGGAGTTCAACATCCGGCTTCTGATTCTTGCTGAAGTCCGTTCGGTCTTTACCCATAAGAATAACCGCGATCTCGGTTGCGAGACGTCCCATTCTTTTATTCGTTGCGTCGAGAGTGTATTTCATGTTTATACAAATTCTATGATAGCCATTGCCGCACCGTCTGAATTTCGGCGGACCATTTTGGTGATGCGAGTGTATCCGCCCGGTCGTTCCATGTAATCCGGAGAAAGCTTGGTGGCGATCTTCTTGGCTGCGATTGATCCAACTCGAGCATTCAATTCACGCCTAGATGCAAGCGTATTTTTCTTTCCGTAGGTAATGAGTTTTTCGACGAAAGGACGAAGTTCCTTAGCTTTTGCTTCAGTTGTCTTAATCTTTTCCTTTACCACGAGTGAATATGCAAGAGACTTCAAAAGAGCCTTGCGCTGGTCTGCTGGTCTTCCGAATTTTCTGGGGTGGTTTCCGTGCCTCATATTGGGGTCTCTATATTACACTATTTGAGCGTTATGCCAAACTCTCCGAGCGCCTGCTTGA
>JAQBQW010000015.1 GCA_028286805.1 Parcubacteria group bacterium
CCCCTACTCCATGAGTTCCATTCACCCCTCGCATCCTCGAGCAATGCCGTTTCCCCTGCAGATCCCGGGTTAAGCCCGGGGATTTAACAGAAGACTAACATCGCCACCTACACACCCTTTACGCCCAATGATTCCGGATAACGCTTGGGGCACTCGTATTACCGCTGCTGCTGGCACGAGTTTAGCAACCCCTTATTCTTCGAGTACTATCAAAATTTTCTCCTCGACAAAAGATGTTTACGTCCCAGAGGGACTTCATCCATCACGCGGCGTCGCTCCATCAGACTTTCGTCCATTGTGGAAGGTTCTTGACTGCAGCCACCCGTAGGTGTATGGACCGTGTCTCAGTTCCATCGTTGGGGGTCACCCTCTCAGGTCCCCTAAGCGTCATTGCCTTGGTAGGCCATTACCCTACCAACTAGCTGATACTCCGCAGGCCTTTTCCCAAGCGAATTGCTTCTTTACTCCAGAGAGACTATCAGGTATTAGCCAATCTTTCGACTGGTTATTCCTGACTCGGGGGGAAGTTCCTACGTGTTACTAACTCGTCTGCCACTAACACAAATTTGATGTAATCGCACAAGTGTCCGTTTGACTTGCATGCCTTATCCACGCCGCCAGCGTTCATCCTGAGCTAGGATCAAACTCTAATTATAAATTCGAATTGCTTCGAAAAGTAGAACGGAACAAAATAGAAAACGATTAGTTTTCACAAGTGTTCCCGAGTTTAAATCCTGCTCATCGCCGCATCCCCTGTTGCTATTTCAGGAATGCGGCTGGTTTCATTATTTAGAATGTTTTTAGAGACTTGCTTCCCTCCCGAAGCTCTTGTAAGCCTCGGGAAGGGTTCTCAAAAATAACAAGATTTCAAAGTACTGCCCTAGGACATTCCTAGAGCGTGGGGATAAGTATACTCGCTTTTTTTAGAGAGTCAAGACCTAGACTGTGGGTAATTCAGGGCTCTGTAAAGCCTCGTTTTTGAGAAGAATTCGATAGACATGAGCGTACGCTAAGAAGGACACGGGGATAGCCACGAGTAGCCCAACAATCAATACGCACGCTCCGAGGATGGTGACAAGACCAGAGACAAATCCAAGACCTACCAAATGCCATTTAACTCCCTGGGTCATACGTGCACTTTCTTTGAAAGCATCTCTAACTCCAATCTTTTTATCTATAACCAAAATAGGAACGAACTGATATTTAATGGCAAAATATAAACCCGGAATAACAAGGAGAATTAAACCAACGACACAAACTAGACCGTACAACAGAAATGCTACAAAGTAATTCCAAATGAGATGCCCGTAGTGGGTGATTTCTTTAATGGCAATCGGCATGCCATCTTCAACTTTTAACAATGTTTTGTAGTATCCGACCTGTAGCCACAGACCGATAAAATACAGAATAACTCCGATAATAAACATACCTATACCGAAATCTCGATGTTCGCCACCCTTCATGCTTCCAAGTCCTCCGGCAATCATGTAAATAATTGTGGTAACAATAAGAACTTTTTTATTTGCTTTGAATAACTCCCAGGCACGTTTGTACGATGCTTTGATTGAAAATGTGTTCATATATTAACTATACTCTATTTAAAATAAAGGTCGAACTTGAGCTAGGATGTCATCTCGGGGTTATTTCCTCGACCTCTGAGAATTTCAGAGACGTGCGCATCTCGAAGCGCATCCCTTTCGATTTTTGCTTTCTCAACTCTTCTCATATCATCTTTTGCCTGTTCAAGAACTTTTTCAAGCTCGGGATCTACTCCCCTTTCTTCAGTCCTCCGTATTAAATTGTCTAAATTCTCGATATGTTCGCCTATCTCTGATGTGTCATATGGATTCCTTTGTTTTATATCACTTGAGACGGGTTCAAGAGGCGCAGATCTTGGAATCCGTATATCTGTAGGAGCTCTCACTCCCGCAAACAGTAGAGAGGCAGCTTCGTTGACTTTAACCTTATCTTCAATAGAACCTCCTTGTCTTAATTCTTGCAAATATATTTTAAAATCTTTAATGATTTCTCTGCTTCCTTGGAGGATTTGCTCGCCAGTAACATCTCCACCAATAGAGGCAACAAGAGATGACAGGGCCTCCGGACTCGCTTCAAGTGCGGCAAGTTGTTCTTCTCGGTATTTGATAACTTCTTCTGTTTGCTTTATCTTTTCAGCGACTGACTCGGGTTCATAACGAGGATTTCCATCAACATTAATCTCATTGTGAGTAATGAGAGGAACATCATCAAACCCTCCGGCTTCAATTCCCATAGGTGTATCTTAAAATACTAATACTCTAAGTATAACTTATTTATTCTTCTGAAATTTCTGGAATGTCACAAGGAGAGGAGAAGCCACGAAAATCGAAGAGTACGTACCAACAATCACTCCCACAATAAGAAGAAGGGCGAAATCTTTAGTTGCTACACCGCCAACCAAGTAGAGTGCGAGAAGAGTAATAAAGATGGTAAGAGAGGTGTTGATCGATCTGCCAAATGTCTGGTGAACGGATTTTCCAACAGTGGTTTCAAAATCTTCCTTCACTCCCCCGTCTCGGTTTATTTTAAGATTTTCTCGAACTCGGTCGAATACAACGATGGTGTCATGAACTGAGTAACCCAAAATAGCCAAAAGTCCTGTGACAAACAGCAAATCAATTTCAATACCGTAGAAATGTCCGAGAAAAACGAATACTCCGGCAGGAATGAGGACATCGTGAGCAAGAGCGATAATGGTGGCAAGGCCGTATTTCCACGAAGCCACGGGCTTTGAAACCTTTCGGAAAGCAAAGGTGACGAACAACACAATCATAATTACCACCACAGCAATGGCTTTCTGCGCCTTGGATTTGAGTTCGACTCCAGCTACCGGACCGATGGTATTCTGTCGATCAAGAGTTGGGGCTCCTTCGGGAAGGTTAAGGACGGATACGAGGGCAGTTCTCTGTTCCTGGGAAAGTTCCTTGGTTCGGATAACAAAACCGTTCTGACCGGCTGAACGGACAGAAAATCCTCCGAGATCGAGAGTCTTTACCGCATTGGTGATCGAATCATTTGAAACCTGTACAGGATAGCTCACTTCGGTCAACGTTCCTCCTTTAAAATCAATTGATTCATTGAATCCGTATACTGCAATTCCGTAAATCGAAAGAGCAATGAGTATTGCAGAGAGGGCAAAGAACAATTTTCTGTATCGGACGATGAACATGTTATTTTATATGAAAGCCGTTACTGAATAAGAATCTCTTGAAGGCTCCTTCTTTGGTGGTTTTTGGTTCCGGAGCAATGGCGAACAAGAATGTTCGGGAAACGGTAATGGCGGTGAACATCGAGATCACCACTCCGAGTCCAAGGGTCAGGGCAAATCCTTTCACTGCAGACGTGCCGATCCAGAACAAAACGATGGCTGTGATAATCGAAGAAATGTTCGAGTCTCGGATAGAGAGCCATGCTCGAGAGAATCCTTCGTGAAGAGCGTCTCGAATTGTTCGGCCTTTCTTCAATTCTTCTTTGGTGCGTTCGAAGATAAGCACGTTCGCATCCACGGCCATACCAATAGACAGAATGAACCCTGCAAGACCGGCGGCGGTTAACGTCACAGGAATGAACGCGAAGACAACAAGCGAAAGAATAATGTATGAGATAAGTGCAACGCTCGCAACCAAACCCGGAAGTCTGTACCAAAGGATAAGGAAGATGGCCAGTGCAAGGAGTCCGATCAAACCTGCTCGAACTCCAGAATGAAGCGCTGCGGCTCCGAGAGATGCTCCGATAGTTTCAGAAGTAGAAAGAGTAATAGGCACAGGTAATGCTCCGTAGTTGAGATTTCGTACCAGCGTCTTTACTTCGTCTGCGCTAAAACGTCCGTTGATCTGCGCTTTACCTGAAGTAATCTCATCCTGAATAACCGGTGCGGAGAGAACGCTGTTGTCGAGAATAATGGCGAGAATTTCTCCCTTGTGGTCTCTCGTGATTTCTGCAAAAAGCTTCGAACCTTCATTGTTGAATTCAAGTCCCACCAATGGAGCCTGAGTGTTCGAGTCAAATTCAACAGTGGCGTGTGCTAGGTATCTTCCTGTTAAACCTGTTGGAATGAAAAGATCGTCAATAGTCGCGGCCGGGTTTGCTTTAATAATATCCGAAGAACTGGCTTTAGCTAATCTAAATTCAAGAATAGGAGTTTGTCCGATCAAAGCAATGGCTTGGTCGAGATCGGTAATACCAGGAAGTTCAACGATTAATCGTTCGTCTTTATTGCCGGATACGATTCCCGCATCTTCGGTTTGCACCAACGGTTCTGAAACTCCGAAGATGTTTACTCTTCGTTCAATGACATCCTTCAAACTGGACATTGCATCTCCCACATTATCCACCTTTGAAACATCTGCCTTGTATACGAGTTCAGTTCCTCCGACGAGATCGAGACCGAAACGGAAAGGATACTTGGCATTTGGACGCTGTTCGCGGACCAAGAAATACCCGAGAAGGGCAAAGACCACGATAAGTGCAACTGAGGAAACGACGTATTTAGTCCTGTTCATGTAGCGGTTATTATACAGAATTAGCCGTTTTGGGCAAATACTACCTTCCCGCGCGTGAGAGAAGGGTGCGAATAGTTCTGAGGGCAATCTTTAGATCCAAGAGGAATGAACGATTTTTGATGTAATACAAATCATACGAAAGCTTGTTTTTAGTTTCCTCGGTATCGAGTTCGTGATGAGGATGCGCTTCGTGGTAAATCTGGGCCCAGCCAGAAAGTCCCGGCTTTATGATATTTCTAATTTTATAGTATGGAATTTCTTTTTCATACATTTTGGCCAATGCGGGCAATTCCGGGCGAGGGCCGATAAGAGAAAGCTCTCCGAGAAATACATTCCACAATTGTGGTAACTCGTCTATTCGCGATCTTCGGAGAAAGTCCCCGACTTTCGTCACTTTATTTACTTGGGTTTCTTCCTTGGCATAATATCCGTGATCATTTGTGGTCATGCTTCTGAACTTCAAGATCTTGATCATCTTATTGTTCTTACCAATGCGCTCCTGGACAATAAAAGCGGGTCCCCTGTCTTCAATTTTGATGGCCAAAATAACGAACGGATAGATAACCAGAGAGATGAGTCCCAAAACAAAAGATACAACGGTATCCATTAATCTTTTCAATGCATCATACGTCGCTCGGGGAGTAGCAGAGATATTTTCCAGAAACCAATTATATTTCAAAAGAGAAAGGGGTACGCGATCAAATACGTCTTCATATATTTTGTGCATATCAACAAAGCTCACCCGGGAGAAGATCAGGTTGTACAAATGGGCCAAGACCGGTTCCACCTTATCATTTGAAAGGTCGATGGCCACGAGGGATACATGCTCGCTGTATATTCTTGAACTGATCTCATCCCAAAATGCCGGATCGGTACGGTTGAGATCGACCGAAGTAATAAACCGCAGATTGTATAGAGGATGGGAATTGACCTCGTCATACAAATCTTTCATCTCTACCCCGCTGCCGATAATAAGGGCATTGCTTGGAGAGTTGCCGGCCAAGAAAAAGTATCCGTACGCTCTCCAATATAAAATCAACGCAAACGAAACGATTAAGTAAATAAACAGCAATGTCTTTGGAGTAATTCCGTAAAACGGAATGAAGTAGAAGAAAATAACGGCAATAATAGAATTCACCGCTTGGGTACCAAACAATATATCCGGAAGTTTGGAACGAAGAAGAAGTGTTCTCTTTTCATAAAGACCGGCAATATAAAAGACCAAGATCCAAAAAACAAAAAGAAATCCGAAAGGGATTAAATGGGTGAAGAAAAGACTCTTGCCGGGTACCGAAAAGGTGCGCAAAAAGAGAGACAGCCAAAGCGACACCAAAAACACGAAGGCGTCGCCGAGTAGAAGAATGAGAGGCTCCCTACGTTTGAGCGAATTCATGTACCGTGCATTCTATACCAAAATCAATATAATGGCTATATGCAAAAAGAAACCCCCCTCAAAGTGCTCATAGGCATTACCAAATCAAACTTTGGAGGTGCCCAGCGCTATGTATACGAGCTTGCCCGCGGCTCGAAGGATAGAGGGTTCAATACTACGGTCTTATTGGGAGGAAATGGCACTCTCGCCGAGAAGCTCCGATCCAGAGACATCCGGGTTATCTCCTTCCCTCTTCTTTCTCGAGATATTTCTCTTACCAAAGACTTCAAGGAATTCCTTTCCCTTGTTCGAACCCTCCGAGCGGAGAAACCGGACGTCTTTCATGTTAACAGTTCTAAAATGGGAGGACTTGGGACATTTGCCGCCCGCATACTCCGAGTTCCTCACATTATTTTTACAGGCCACAGTTTTGCATTCAACGAACAAAGGCCTTGGGTCCAAAAGATGTTTCTTCGATTTCTCTACTGGCTCACTATTCTTTTCTCGCACAAAACTATCTGCGTTTCCGAAGCGGGTATGAACAGGATTTCCCATTGGCCTTTCATTAAAAACAAACTTGTTTTAATTCATAACGGCATTCCTCGTTTTGACATGCTTTCTCGTGAAGAGGCCCGGAACAAACTCAACCTCAAACCTGAGACATTTGTGGTGGGTACCATTGCAGAACTTCATCGGGTAAAAGGGCTCGATATTCTCCTCCGTGCTTGGGTGGATTTCATCAAGGTTCATCCCACCTCTCATCTTGTTATCATTGGAGACGGAGACGAAGGGGACAATCTGAACTTATTGGCTAAAAAATTGAAAATCGATCATACGGTCACCTTTGCCGGATTCGTTGATAATGCCCGTAAGCTTCTTCCTGCTTTTGACGTATTCGTACTCGCTTCCCGATCCGAAGGATTCCCTTATGCGCTTCTCGAAGCCGGACGGGCCGGACTCCCCGTTGTTGCCACATCTGTTGGAGGAGTGGGAGAAATCATTTCAGAAGGAGAAACCGGACTCTTGGTACAACCCGAATATCCTGAAGAATTGTGCCATGTGCTTACTGGCCTTTCGAGTGACGCTTCCCTTCGCGCTACCCTGAAACACAATCTCAATTCTTTTGTTGAAAAGGAATTTTCACTCGAACAAATGTTCAGTAAAACTTTTGCTTTGTATGAATAGACGCACGCTTGAGGAAATAGATTCGAAAATAATCCGTTCTTTGCAAAAAGCTTTTTTGCCCGCGGCTCGATTATCGATCTTTATTATCTATTTTTGGTTCGGAGCCCTGAAAGTGTTCGCGCTTAGTCCGGCAAGTCCTATGGTGCTGGCATTGCTCGAGCGCACTCTGCCTTTTATGGATCCCTCCCTTTTCCTCAAAGGATTCGGCGTGTATGAAATGATTATCGGCATAGCTTTCCTTATTCCTCGTTTTGAAAGAGAAGCTATTGCACTCTTGGTTCCCCATTTGATTTGCACCCTTCTTCCGTTATTCCTTCTTTCAGCACTCGTCTGGACTGCCCCTTTTGTTCCAACCATGGAGGGACAATATATTATTAAAAATCTCCTCATCGCAGCACTCGCTATCGG
>JAQBQW010000020.1 GCA_028286805.1 Parcubacteria group bacterium
TGATTTTTCACTTGATCAGTCAACTCTACGCGTTTCGAGCGCGCTGCTGATGGCTGGGGAGCAGGGAATCGAACCCCAATTAAAGGCTTCAAAGGCCTCTGTCCTACCGTTAGACGACTCCCCAATACCTTCTAACTTATCAAAAAAAACCTTATTTGACCATTCTTTATATTCCTTCCCCAATTCCCTCCCCGTGATATCCTATACCCATGAAAACCTGGACCCTCAGATTCCGCGCAAAAGACAAGATAAACTTCGAAGAAGTTCGGAGCGGTCTTAAAGAGTACGAAACCAGAGCCGGAACGGTTAAATACCGGCCAATAGAAATTGGGGACGAACTCATCTTCGTATGCGATGGAGATACATTCTCCAAAACAGTTACCGAGAAATATGCATGGCCGGACATAGATACAATGGTAAAAGAAATACCTTTTAATAAAATCAACCCTTCTGTTTCCTCCATAGAAGAATTGAAGAAAGTATATGCTTCGTATTCCGGTTATGAAGAAAAGATTAAGGAATTTGGATTACTTGGGTTCAAGCTTAAATAACATGTTTTTTCATTCTTACCCGTACCACGTCTATATGGTGAAGTGTAACGACGGCTCATTCTACACAGGCATCACCAACAGTCTTGAACGGAGACTCCAGCAGCATAACGGTGAAAGATGGGGAGGAGCGAAATACACTCGCAGCAGAGGACCTGTTGAACTTATGTATGTTGAAAAATACGCAACAAGACAAGAAGCAGCAAGGCGTGAATGGGAAATCAAACATACGTTGGATCATCAAGGAAAACTGGATTTGATCAGTAAGGCAACAAAGGAAGATATATTAAAATCGATTTAAATACTTTTCTTAAAGATATTCGTACCTTTTTGACATCTTAAACTTAGAGAGTATGGTAAAAGATGGAATCTTCTTTTACATCCAATCCGAGGTCCCAATGAGACGCTCGATACTCTTCCTGTTTATCCTCATTCAGGGGTGCTCTCCTGAAGGGATCGCTACTCCCGAAGTTCCCTCTCTGCTTTCTGCGAAATCAGGAGCAATGAGGCCCAAGTTGCCAAGACCGGTTCCCATATCTCTGCGAGATTCATTCGCTCTTCCTCCAGTAATTTCATATCCGGAATTACTGGCGAAAGCAACGCTCTCTTATCCTCGTCTGACCAAAATGCCCCTCGATCCATTTGGTAACGATGATTACGTCCATCCAGACGTGCTACTCGGTGGAACTGAGGGGTGTGTGACGAAAAAGCAGATTGCTACTCCGTACAAAGGATCGAATGCGAACTTTGAGAATCCGACATACTTCTGTTTGAATTCAAGTCGTTGGATCTCTCCGAGCTTTATGAACAATCCCCTGGTTCCTCACCCGGGTCCCAATCGCTACAATTCTGATCCGGACATGTTCTACGATCCCGCACTCAAAGAGACAGTCATCACCTGGCGCGAGGTCGACGCAACCTACAATTCGATCAAAGCCCTGACCACGAAAGACGAAGTGAATATTTTTCAAAAGGGAGAACTTTTTCAAGAACGCAATCACAATGCGGTCTCGCAAACGAGTGTTCTTGAACCAGACCGTTCGCGTTGGAACATGTGGTATGTGCAATCCGGTGGAGGAGGCTGCACTGCACCCTCTACACAAGTCATGCTTCGGGAAGCGATTCCGATACCCGGTAAATCTGTCACCGCAGTTCCCTTGAAAGTGGTGGGTCCCGTGAATATCGCTCAACCCGGGTATGTCATTTGGCACATCGATGTAATTCGCGCGGAAGGAATTGGCTATATCATGCTCGCAGCAGCCTATCCCAAAGGCACGGACTGTGGGCATTGCGATCTCTTCTTGTATGTAAGTCAGAATCGAACGGACTGGGAGAATTTCGCAATCCCATTCTTGTGGCGCAGCATGCCCGGGTTTAATGTGAAAACCTTATACAGAGGATCTCTTCTGTATGATGTTTCCACGGGAAATCTAAGCACAACCCTTTCCTCCCTCAGTGTGTTCGGACACTGGGACATTTGGGAAGATGGTGTGTACAAACTCAGCATGCTTCTCTATGCGCTCCGTTCGGCGAAAGCTGGAGACATGCCGGTGATTTCTGCTTCAAAGATTGGGATCGATATTCCTCACGCACTTGAAAAGATTCCCTTCAATGCTCCGTGAGTGAGTTGTTTTCAATCTCCGACCCGTATCATTCAAAATGGTGCGGGTCTTTTAATTAATCAAAGATTTTAACCAGATACTTATTTATTTCCCGCTGGTCCATGTTGTAGAAAGAAAGATTGTCCGCATGCAGCTTGGTTGCAAGTTCAACACCAACGAATCTCCAGTGCCATGGTTCGTATTGGTAAAATGTATTACCTTTTGGATACGAAAGGATGAATCCGTACTTGTATGCGTTTTTGGTCAGCCAATCATACGCAGAGGTTTTATCAAAATTAGTTAAGGTGACTCCGGCTGTTGGAGTGGTGAAATCCAGAGCGCTGCCAAGCTGGTGTTCCGAATATCCCTGATCCGCCGAAAACTTGTTTGCCGTACCGGCGCCATACGTCACCTTATACGCTGCTTTCAATGTTGTCTGGGTTCCAAAGGACCGGTATGCAGATAATACGGATATGGGAATAGATTCCTGCGAGGCAGCGGCGAGAAGCCGGTTTAAATACGGCAAGACGCTCGTGTGAATTTTTTCCGGTTTGTCTTTGCGGAAGAGATTGCTCGCATCGATATCCGAAAGCGCCGAAGGAACGAAGTTTTCATTTAAGAAATATACCTTTGAATATTTCTGCAGCAGTTCTTTGTCTGTCTTGCTCAGCTTATCGAGCAATCCAACCGTCGAAGAAATGGAATTGAGCTGCTGTTCAAATGCATTGTTGCGAGATAATTCTCCCTCGAGCTTTGCCAAAAGATCCAAGTTATTATTCTGGGCTTCCACCAGAGTCTTGGTTTTTCCTTCCAATGCAACGGTGGTGGAAGCAAGTTCGAGCTGAGTAGCATTTTTAACCTTTACGAGAGAGGTGTATCTGTATCCTCCGTATACAACAAGGATAACAATGGCTGCGATGGGTATGTAAAATCTTTTATCCACGGGAAGATTATAACATTCTTTGATTATCCGATTGATTCCATCCTCTTCAGAATCCTATGTACTGTCTTCCATGTACGCGTGGTGATTTCCTTGCCGTGCGTCTTTTCTATTGAACTCATGAAATTTGCGGTCTTCGTATCATCCAGATTCAACACCTGGGCAATTTCTTTCTGTCTGTTTTTGAAGAATGTCACGATCAGATAATTGGGTTTCTCGTCCTTGATTCCTTTAAAGGGACTCCTCCCAACAAATTCTTTCAGTTCATCAAAACTTCGTATGATGGTTGTGCTTGCAAAGCCTAATTTTTTAATAAAAGCTTTTTCAATCTCTGCTTCCATTTTCTTCGTATCTTTGGAAGCCGAGGTAAACACCACATTGCCACTTGCAATGACCGTGGATACATTCTTGAATCCGAGAGATTCAAACGTTTCTTTCAGCTTCTCCCCCTTCATATTGGGATTCATGGGCATGATGCCCCGCAACAGCGCTGCATAAATAATCATTGTCCACATATTACACTATTACCTCATTCATTTGGAATCTTGGGGTATATACTTAACCTATGAAAAAATCATTCACAACCTACGTGGCAATTTGCGCAGCAGTGGCAGTATTCGGATATCTCTTTTGGCCTACGTTTTTCCCCCAACTCCTGCCCCAAACAACAGAAGCGGCTCGCGTCATGTCTGTCGAGGATTATATAAAACTAAACATCTCTTCCCTTTCCCCCGTTACCCCATCTCTCGGCGGAATGTTCTATGTCACTAAAATCGAAGCCCATGGAGGAGCGGGCACCGTAGTATACGAAGACGGACACCAGGCATATATTGCAGATTTCACCTACAACACAGACGAAAATACAGGAATCAAGATCACCGCGTTTGCAGTCCGTTAATTATTTCAAAACATCCGCAAGAGCGAGTTCCAGAGCCAGTTCGGGAATGGAAGTCCTTCCCGCGCTTTCATACGCCTCGATAAACCGCACAAGGGTTTCTGAGGTAAGGTTTGGACCGGCTTTGAGAGCCAATTCTTTAAGGAAAGAGAGGTCGTCCTCTGAAACCTGCGTTGCAACATATTCATCCATTCCGGCTTTTAACCTGAGAAGGAAAAGAAAACGCAATCTTTCGAGGATAAGTTTCGAAAACAATTTCATATCCGCATTGGCAGAAGCGGCAGATTGAATGGCTTCGAGGCCGAGTGAAAGATCTTTGTGCACAATGGATTCTAGAATCTTGCGAACCAGTTCGGCTTTAGGCGCTCCGGACACCGCTTCCACATCTTTCCTTGAAATCTTCTTGTCTGTTGAAGAGGTGAGAACCTTTTCTAAAATACCGTGCGAATCTCTGAATGATCCGTCTCCGAGAAGTGCAACCAGTTCTGCCGCATCTGTATCCAAAGTGAATCCCTCTTTCTTGGCAATGGTTAGCGCGAATTCTTTTAACACAGATTGATTGGGTGCCTTGAATACGAATGTCTGGCAGCGGGAACGGATTGTTTCGGGCACCTTTTCTATTTCAGTGGTGGCCAATATGAATACTACGTGTGCAGGAGGCTCTTCGAGAGTTTTCAAAAACGCATTGAAGGCGGCTTTCGAAAGCATGTGCACTTCGTCGATAATATAAATCTTGTATTTGGATTCGAATGGCATGCTCCCCACGTTTTCACCGAGCTCGCGGATATCATCCACGCTCGTATGCGTAGCCGCATCCATCTCAAATAAATCGTTCTGGCTTGTTCCTAGTTCCTTGGCTAAGATTCGAGCCACGGATGTTTTTCCCGTTCCCCTTCCTCCTGAGAAAAGATATGCGTGAGAGGTGGTGCCAAGTTTGATTTGGTTTTCGAGCACTCGAACGATATGATCTTCCCCGATAACTTCCTTAAAGGTTTGTGGCCTGTATTTCCTATAAAAGACTTGGGAATGCGGAGTATCGGATTTTTTCATGTGGTAAGTATAACCCAAAGAAAAAGGACTCGCACATTGTGCGAGTCCGGGTTGCGTTCGACGAAGCGAACTGGGTTATGGGAATGCTTTACGTGTCACGCAGTGCTTGATGTTCGGATTGACCGCGAACTGCGCGCACACGGTTTCCGTTCCAGGGAATCCGTAGTACAGAGTTCCGCCCGGAGCAGCCGATTTCACGGTTGTTCCGTTGTAGATCATGTTGTACCCGTCGTACTTCGAGACGATGATGCTCGATCCCGAGGACGTACTCCAGAGCAGGTTTGTATCGAACCCTGTTGGAATACCGCTGTACGTCACCGTGATCGTTCCGAACGTTCCCACCTTGCCGCTATCGCTAGCCGGCGTCAGTGTGAAATCCGGACCCGAGGATGTCGGGCAGAGTGCGACGGTGATGTTCGAGGTACCCGTGGCGTTGTTCGCCGCGCGTGCCGTGATTGTCACCGTTCCCACCTTGATCGCCGTCACGAGACCCGTGCTACTGACCGTAGCGACGGTTGGATCGGAGCTGGTCCAGGAAGTCACCGCAACGCCGTTGGTCACATCGAGCTGGCGAGTTGTGTTGCCACAATTGCCGGCCGGAGTGTAGATGACCACCGTCGAAGGCGAGAGAACCGGTCCGGTTGTTGACGGACACTGGGCAACCGTAATGGTCGCAGTACCTACCGCATTGTTTGCGGCACGCGCTGTGATCGTCACGGTTCCTTGCGTGATAGTCGTCACCAAACCGGTGCTACTGACCGTAGCCACTGCCGTGTTGGAGCTTGTCCACGATGTGACCGCGACTCCGTTCGTCACGGCGAGCTGCAGCGTTGTGTTGCCGCAGTTTCCGTTCGGAGCGTAGATCGTGCCACTACCGGGCGTGAGAGCTGGTCCCGTATTGGCGACGCAGCCGTTCACCACATTCACATCGATGCGGACGACTGCAGTTGGATTCGCCGCGGGGGCGACCAACAGAATCGTTTGTCCCACCAACGCCGCCGAGATCAGACCAGTTTGCGAAACCGCAATGTTCTGATTGTTGATGGAGGTGATGGTAACTGCATTCGATGTGTTCACCGGGCCGACGACTTGAAGCTGATACGTCGTCTGGTAGCCGGGTTGGAGGATGAAGCCCGCCGTACACCGAATCGAGAGTGTCACCGTACCCGGCTGGGTAATGGTGACATCTGGAGTCGATGCGACGACGGTCAGTATTGCACAATCTTCGAGATTGCCGACAGCTTTACCGCAGATACCTGCGGTACCAACTGCCACACCTGTTGCGAGACCGTTCTGGTCGACGATGGCGTTCGTATTGGTCGATCTCCAGGTGACCGTTTGAGCGGCTGTACTGGGAAGGATCGTCGCTACGAAGGTCTGCTTTCCGCCAACCTGAACACTTGCGGTCTTCGGTGAAATGGTGATCGAGCTGACCGGCACAACTTCTGCCGTGTTGCACGAAGCGGATGAGGTCACCGTGACCACCGTCGAGGCGTTCTTCGTTGAACCGAAGAGCGTCGCAGTGATCGTGGCTGATCCCATCTTCACTCCACGGACAAGTCCGTGCGTGTCGACTGTTGCGACAGACGCGTCGGACGTGGTCCAGGTGAAGATCGAAGGATCCTGCGAGATCGTCTTGCCGGAGGTCATCAACCCACTGACGATTGCCTGACGCGTCTGGTTCGAACACAGCGGTCCGATGTCGATCGTACCGATGGGCACGATCGAGAACGAAGTCAGTGTGTCCTGCTGGCCGTTGGGACCAGTCGGCAGAACGTACGTCGGGTGATTGTCGAGCAGGTTTTTGTTGTCGCTGCAGGCCGTGATAATGGCCGTGGCCCCCAGGAGGAGGCTCAGGATGGTGCTGCGAATCTTCATTTCGTTTCGAGCTCCTCTTGTGAGACGTTTTTACCAATGAGCATGGGAGTGGTCTCCCCTTTCTGTTTCCTGTCGGAACCCTATCACATAAGACGGGTATTGTCAATAATTCTTACAGCTAATAAAACGTATGAAAAATAGGTACGGTGAAGCCCCACAAATGCGGAGCATAGCGGGGCTTAGTTTCGATATAAAATCGATAATTCTTTTTCAAGGAGCTTGGTACCGAGTGCGCCGCGGCATTGATGCGACACACTCGGTCCAATGCTGACCCGGGGAGGTACAGCTCACTGAAGACTACTACCTGGAACGCTTCCAGGGTACAACGCGCGGGGTAGCGGCTGGGCCAGAAGCCAAGCTGCTCACGCCGCCTGGTCGCCGGCTAGCGGTGCGTCGGCGGACCGTTGTCGTCGATCGTCACGTCGGTCGCGAGCTTGGAGTCGCCGGAGTAGGTCGCTGCGGTGCACTTGGCATTCGTCAACATGGCGCTGCGGAGCTGGGTAGTTCGCATCGGAATCTCCTCTGAAGAAGAGTGAAGGTTCGGACCCGGGGTTCGTCGGCCGAGCCGTAACCTAAGGTATATTCACAATACACCTTTATAAAAATCTGTCAATCACACACCACATTTAATAAAAGATGTCAAATAAAATACGGCTTTATATAAGGCTAGTTTTGAATCTCTAAAAAATTCCGAACGATGTCTTCCACCTCCATCGCATTCTCCGTCTGCATCAGCTTCCCTCTTAATTCAATGGCGCCGTCAAAACCAGTGACATATGCCTTGTAATGTTTCTTCATTATGGAAAAACTTTTGATATCTCCGAGGAGTTCTTCAAATAATTTTGTATGCTCCACCATCACTTTTAGTTTTTCTTCGATTGTGGGAACGGTTTCAGCAAACAACCATGGATTTCCAAATATCGCTCGGCCGAGCATTACCCCATCCGCTCCGGTTTCTTGCACCCTCTGTCTTGCTTCGGTAAGATCCTTCACGTCTCCGTTTCCAAAGATGAGAGTGTCTGAGCCCATTTCGTTTCTTATCTCCACTGCCCTTTTCACCAGCTCCCATTGTGCCGGAACTTTAGACATTTCTTTTCTGGTTCGGGCATGAAGGGTTAACACTGCGGGATTTTCTGCGAGCAATTCGGGAATCCATGTTTCAATTTCAATCTTGTTGTATCCGGCACGAGTCTTCACAGACACAGGAAGACTTCCTGCTCCTTCTTTAGCTGCGCGAATGAGTTCTCTGGCAAGCTTTGGATCTTTGATTAAAGCCGCTCCGGATTTTTGTTTCTCGATTGTTTTATCCGGGCATCCCATGTTTATATCAATGCCATCGAATCCAAGATCTCGTGCAAGCTCTGCTGCCATTTTCATGTGCACTGGGTTTGCGGTGAAAAACTGCGCGACAATGGGACGTTCCTCATTTGTATATTCCAAATCCCGCATCAATTTCTTTCTTCCCTCTTCGGGAGCTCGGGCCAAACCGTCTGCCGCGACGAATTCGGTCCAAATAACCGGAGGTTTTCCGTATTTTGCAATGACGCGTCTAAATGCCGGATCGGTCACATCCGCCATTGGGGCAAGGACAAAAATTGGTGTGGGTAATATATCCCAGAATCCTTTCATGCCCTCTTTATATCAGATCAGCGTCAGTTAGGGTAATGGTGTCGCCCGGCTTCACCGTTCCGTCTATCAGTCTTTTCGCAACAACAGATTCAACCGTATCCTGAATTGCGCGATTGAGCGGACGCGCTCCGAATTTAGGATCTTGTCCCTTGTGTACGAGAAAATCTATCAACGAATCGTTCATATCAAGGGTAATGCCTTTTTTCTTCAATCTGTTGCTGAGCGAACCGAGAAGAAGAATGGCGATGGCTTTCAAGCTTTCGAGAGACAACGGCTGGAACAGAACAATGCCGTCAAAGCGGTTCAGGAGTTCGGGTTTGAAAAGGGCTCGGTCTATAAGAGTGGAGATGATCGAATCCTTTTCCGCCTGAAGGTCTTTTCCTTCTTTCACCAAATTGAAAATCACATCCGATCCAGCATTCGATGTGGCGATGATAATGTGGTTCTTCACATTAACCCTCTTTCCGTTTCCATCCGAAAAGAATCCTTCGTCCAATATCTGGAGGAA
Source organism: Parcubacteria group bacterium (assembly GCA_028286805.1). GTDB lineage: Bacteria > Patescibacteriota > Minisyncoccia > Phycocordibacterales > Zambryskibacteraceae > JAIFWN01. Next base: position 9,050 of record JAQBQW010000020.1, read on the forward strand.
AAGATCCAGCACTCCTTTATCCGTCTTTTCAAATTCATCCAACAGAAGCACGCCGTATTCGTGTTCGCGAAGGGCGGAAGAAAGCGTGCCGGCGGATTCGAGGGTTCCGATCAAACGATTCAAGGAACTTGGGGAATTGTATTCGGACATATCAAAACGGACGAGAGGAGCGTCTGTGCCAAAGAAAATATCCGAAAGGGCTTTGGTGGTTTCCGTCTTTCCCACTCCGGTTGGTCCCAAGAATAAGAAGGAACCCATGGGCCTCTTTTCCGAAGATACACCCGCTCGTGCTCTTCGTAACGCTGAAGCAACAGAACGGAGTGCAGGTTCCTGCCCCACCACCCGTTTGCCGAGGGTGACCTCGAGCTCGTTTAACTTTTGTTTTTCATTATCCGAAAGCGAAGTCTGCGGTACGCCGGTGCGCGCTTCCACCCTTTCGAGGACGGTGTGGGCGGTTATAATCTTTTCTTTCGCTCCTTTGGCGCGTGCAATGGATTCGCGCAAGAGATCGTCCGTGGCGTCTATCAGAAGCTCCGAACTAAAACGCATAATCGAATCCCGAACGGCAAGCAGGGCCCCGGCGGTAAAAAATACTTTCTCCTTTTTCTCCAGATCTTTAATTCGAAGTTCGGCGAATCTTTCTATTGAGCCGGAGCTTTCGTCTTTCACCTCTACTTTCTCGAATCTCGAAAGAAGGACCGGTTCATGCTCCACTCTTCGTTCAAATGATGCCCGAGTGGCAGTTGCAATAACCTGAAGCGTGGAAGACGCCAGAAAAGGGTCGACGAGAGAAACCACATCGCTTCCGATCACTCGGGCATTGTCCATGAATTCCGGCAGGTCCGGGATGATGAGAATAATATTTCCAGAACGTCCGACTTCGTTCAGAAGTTTGGAAAAATTCTGTTCGAATGAAGACTTTTCTCCGAATGCGGTGATAAACCCGGCGGTATCGAGAATGATCATTTCCCTTCCCGAAGAACGGTGGAGAGTGTACAGAACTGAGAGCAGAGAAAGTTTGTCATCTCCGACAAGCACGGCATTCGATTCCCTCGATTTATTCAGTATGGAAATCAAGCTGTTTATTTCAGCATCGTGATTCTCCGTTTCAAATGTCACCCCAAGAGTTTTAAAAGACAAGCCGAATCGTTTCGAAAAATATGCTTCGCCAAAAGCGAGGTTCTGCCCGATTCCAGAAGACGAAATGCCATGAAGCGGAATGTGGCTTTCGAGCATTTCCATAAATTCCCTCTCTGCCCATGCGGCGCTCACCGCCAGCACTTCTTCGGTTACTCCCCGCTGTTCAAAGAATGCGGCTATGTCAGTACTCGATTCAAATAAATATCTCGCAATCTCCGAAAGATTCCTGCCCTTGATTGCTGATATGTTTTTAGGAAGTAAAGAGAGTGCACGAATATCTGAGTGAGGAATTCCAGCTCGCGAAAGGATCTTTGATCCGACTCCCCGGTACAATACAAAATCTCGCAATGGACTTTGGGAGGTGGAGATATATGTTGCAAGAAAACTTTCTTCTTTCAATGCCACAGATAAGAAAAACATATCCCAAAGCTTTAAGAAAATTAATGCGGATAGAGAGATGAAGAATATCCACATGAGGTGCATATCAAACAATCCCGGCAGCAGCAGAAGATACAGGGCCAGTTTTATTTTCTGCCTGGTATGAAAAGAAACGAGGTGTTCGAGGGTGATTGCTGCTTGGGTGTTCATATATGCTTGAGTTCAATTATACCGAGAACAAAAGAAGCGATCATGGCAAACGGAGCCAGTATCCATCCCACCACAACAGCAACCGAAAGAATAAGAGCGGCCAGGAATAAAAATAACCCGAAAAATAAAATCACCACTCTGATTCCCATGCCGAGCACGCGCATAAGCGAATTGAAGATAAAAGTGGTGAACCACGAACCCATTTCCGAGTTTGCATAGCTCATCCCCTCCCTTTTCCACGGACTGAAAAATGTCCGCAGAATAACTGAAATGGAGAAAAAATGGAGAACTTTGAGAAGGAGCCTCTCAGCGATCTGAACGCTTTCAACAACCCCGCGAGAATAATGCCACTTAATATAGACAGGAATTGCAGCCAGAATATTCATACTATTAGTATACATTATGAATTATCTCGGAATTTATAGAAGATCTTGTTTCCAAACCGAAGATCTATATATAGAAGCGTATCGAGGGAGTTATTATCTTTGCGGAAACTGGGGTCGACAATAAGGGAAGCGAGGTTTGACCGAACCAGATCGAGGTCAGCGTTTGATTTGATCATGACGATCCCGCCATTCGCAAGGACAAGATCGTATTCTCCGTCTTTACTCAAAAATACCTTCGGATACATGCCCGCATTGTTTATGCTCTTCAGAAACGGATTGAGCGGTGCAAAAGATGCGGGAGACATGTATGACGCGCCCAACGGTTCTTCGATTACGGGAATGCTCGAGAAAATGTTATACACGCCGTCTGAAAAAGAAGGGGCTTCGGAGAAGATGTATCCTTGGTCATCGATGAAGAAACAACTTGCCGGGGCGCTGATATGCGAAATGTCTTTGCAATACAATGCAACCGGTTCCCGTTCAGCCACGGTCACCGTCATGGAATGGGTATCATTCAATGAAATATCCACCGAAGCTAAGCGCGGAATCATTCGGAGCAAGTCGGTTTCAATTTGTTTTCTTGGATACAGGGCGATATTTGAACGGGGAAACAGCCAGAGAATGTTTCCAGCCATGTCTTCAGCAACAATCTTTTGAATGTCTTCGCTTTTTGTAACGTTGTTACCAGCAAGACGGATGTTTTGGATTAAAAACTTCTGTGTTCGGAGTAAGTAAATAGGAAGCGCGACGAGAGCGGCGACAATAAAAAAGACAACGGTGTTTTTAATGTACCTTTGCCTTTCTTTTTTCTTGTGGAATTCCGGAGTGCGGACTGCAGATTTATTTCCGATGATGCTCATCCGGAAATTATACCCTATTCTATTTACTAATCACGGTTCTTCCTCCCATATATGGAACGAGAACGTCTGGAATTTTAATGGAACCGTCTGCTTGCTGGAAGTTTTCCACAAGTGACACGAGAATACGAGGAGAAGCAGTCGCGGTATTGTTAAGCGAATGAGCATACTTTAATTTTCCATCAGTGTCTTTATACCGAATGTTCAAACGACGAGTTTGGAAATCATGGAAGTACGACGACGAATGAGTCTCGCGATATGTATTCTCTAGAGGAACCCATGCTTCGATGTCATATTTCTTGACCTGTCCCAATCCTAAATCGGCACCGCAGTTTACAACAGTGTGATAAGGAATTCCCAGAGATTCCATAAATTCTTCGCTGTTACGAGTCAGTTCTTCATGCAGACGAACAGATTCTTCATGCGAAGCTTCGCACAACACCACCTGTTCTACTTTGAAAAACTCATGCACACGAATAAGACCTTTCACGTCTTTGGCATGGCTTCCCGCTTCTCTTCTGAAACAAGGGGAGAAAGTTAAAAACTTTTTTGGCAAATCTTCTTTCGATACTACTTCGTTCATATAGTAGCCCATGGTTGCAACCTCTCCTGTTCCCGCGAGATAATCCCCGTCTTGTGTTTTATATAAGTCTTCTTCACTTTGAGGGATCATTCCGGTACCAATTAAAGATTCACGTCTCACAAGAGATGGAGCAATCATTGGTGTAAAACCTTTCTTGGTAAAAAACGCGAGTGCGTATTGCCAGATAGCAAACGAAAGAAGTGCGCCGTCATTCTTCAAAAAGTATCCGCGGAAACCCGACACTTTTGTACCCCGTTCAAAATCCACCATATCAAGAGTGGTCATAATTTCTACATGAGATTTTGGTTCAAAATCGAATTTCGGTAGTTCTCCCCACTTTTTTATTTCAGCATTGTCTACATCACTTTCTCCATCGGGTACAGAAATATCAGGGATATTCGGAACCTGAACCATAAGTGATTGCCATTCTTGCATGATTCCCTTCAACTTTTCTTCTTCACTAGAAAGTTCCTCCTTGAGGAATTTCATCTTTTCCAAAATATTAGCTTTCTCTGGACCGTCTGCGCGCACTATTTCTTGCGAAGCAGCATTCTGTTCACTTCTCTTTTCTTCTACACGAGCAAGAACGGCTCGGCGATCTTCGTCCACAGCAATAAGCTTTTCAACATCAAATTCTATTTTCTTCTTCTTTGCAGCCAGGGCCACAAGATCCTTATTTTCCCTGATGAATTTGATATCTAGCATGTGAATAGTGTTGTTCCCCAAGTATACAATATATAGATGTCTGATTCTATATACGATCTCCACCCCGAGGACTTCTCCGAACTACTCCGGGAAATACCTGATTGTCCCAAGAAGCTGCGGATTCGCGGTTCGCTGCCTCATCCGGATAATAAAGTATTGGTGGTGGTTGGTTCGCGCAAGTATTCTGAATACGGCAAAGAAATGTCTGAAAACATTATTCGCGGGCTAGCAGGTTACCCCGTTACCATTCTTTCGGGATTGGCCATCGGACACGATTCAATTGCACACCGCGCCGCTCTGAAAGCAGGAATACAGACAGTGGCAATACTCGGATCCGGGCTTTCGCGTATATATCCCTCTACACACGCAGATCTTGCTGAAGAGATTATCCTTGCGGGAGGAGGAATCATCTCCGAATACCCCGATGATTTCAGAGCCACGCCGTGGAGCTTTCCTAGAAGAAACAGAATCGTGGCGGGAATGTCTCACGCCGTACTGGTTATTGAAGCGGAGAAAATCTCAGGGACGTTGATCACCTCCCGCCTGGCAACCGAATACAATCGGGAAGTTGGAGCGGTTCCAGGACCTGTTACTTCTTTTACTTCTACGGGTCCGCACATGCTTATTCAGATGGGTGCGGCATTGATTCAGAATTCAGGTGATGTTTTAACACTTTTTAATCTTGATTGACTTACTCTTTATAAAGAGTAAGTTTGAAACAGTCCCCAACTTGGAAGGTACAAAATGGTGTGGTATATCTGCGTGGCAGTTTTCGTTCTCATGACGGGCTATATGCACATAGAAGCATCCGCAACACTGAAAAAGACATACTTCTACGACAATGAGAAAGCCGCGGGTCTCGGTACCCTGCTTCTCTTGGTCTTCGGCCTAGGTTTATGCATTACTCCAGCTTTTGGGCTCGCGAATGCATATGTTTTACACCTTGAATGGCGAGCGAGTGACCTGATCCGACTGTTCGCAGTTATCACTTGGTCCATCATATGGATGATTCAATTGTATCGGGTAGATATTCATATTTACCGCACGCGTCACACCATCCATATGCATCTCGGCGGAAGATCCAACATCTGCTAATCAACCGCGCAATGCGCGTTTTTTTATGTATACAATTTGCAATTAAAAAGTATCTGTAGTATTTGTATGCAGATGAAGCTACTTATCGTCGAGTCCCCATCGAAAGCAAAAACAATCGAGAAATATCTCGGAAAAGATTTTCGCGTGGTTGCGTCAGTCGGTCACGTACGAGATCTTCCCAAATCAAATAAAGCTGCAATAGATATTCCAGGAGGATTCATTCCCCACTACGAAATCTCTAAAGGAAAAGAGAATGTGGTGAAAGATATTAAAACTCTGGCCAAGAAAGCGGATGAGGTTATCCTCGCCACGGACCCGGATCGTGAAGGAGAAGCAATCGCTTGGCATATCAAGGAAGCGGTTGGTCTAAAGAATCCAAAGAGAATCGTCTTTCACGAGATCACCAAAGCCGCCGTGGAAGAGGCCCTGAAACATCCCCGCTCTATAGATATGGATCTTAAGGAGGCCCAAGAAGCTCGCAGAGTACTGGACAGGCTTGTCGGATATGATCTCTCTGGCATTATCTGGAAGAAAGTAAGATACGGACTCTCCGCCGGACGAGTTCAATCCCCGGCTCTTCGTATTATCATGGAACGCGAACGGGAAATTCGCGCCTTTAATCCCGTCACTTTCTGGACCATCAATGCCCTCCTTCAGGATGAAAAGAAAAATGAATTGAATTTCGCCTGTTCCGAAGAACCGACTGAAAAGAAAGAAGTGGATCGGATTATTGCGGCGGGAGAAAAAGGAATCTGGTCTGTCACAGACATCAAAGAAACCGAAGTCTCTCGTGCTCCCCGCGCACCATTCATCACCTCCACCCTTCAGCAAACCGCTTCCTCACGACTCGGATTCGCCCCTTCGCGCACCATGCAGATTGCACAGAAACTGTATGAAGCCGGACATATTACATACATGAGAACGGATTCCACCAATCTTGGCGCCGAAGCAAAGACCGCAATTGAAAGCGTTATCGGCAAGAAATTCGGCGCCTCATACTTTGAAGCGCACACCTTCGCCAAGAAATCCAAGAACGCACAGGAGGCGCACGAAGCCATCCGCCCAACCCATTTTGATGCCGAACTCGCCGGTGCGAATGACGAACAGAAGAAGTTATACAGACTGATCTGGAGCCGTACGGTTGCAAGCCAGATGAAGGATGCCAAGGTCATGCGCACGAAAGTGGTGGCAAATATCACAGAGGGAAAGATCCCGGATTTCTGGTTGAACGGATCCCGCATTCTTTTTGACGGCTGGACCAAAGCAGATCCTGCAGCCCAAGGCGAAGATGTTATTTTGCCAACGCTAAAAGTTGGAGATCCGTTCAAGCTTCTCGCCATCAATTCAGAAGAAAAACAAACGGAACCTCCTGCAAGATATTCGGAAGCAGGACTCATCAAAGAACTCGAAAAGAGAGGCATCGGGCGTCCTTCCACATACGCGTCCATCATCAAGACAATAGACGAGCGCGGATACGTGGAGAAAATACAGAAAGCCCTTCATCCAACGGATACGGGAGAGGTGGTTTCGAATTTCCTCGAAGACAACTTTGCACAATACATTTCAGATTCCTTTACTGCAGAAATGGAAGACAATCTGGATGATATCGCCCAGGGTAAACGCACATACAAAAAAACTCTCGAGGATTTCTACGGCCCCTTCACCAAAGAAGTTAAATCCAAAGACAAATTGGAGAAAGCAACCAATCTCGGCGCCGCACCAAATGGAGAAAAGTGTCCTATCTGCGGATCCGGCATGGTGGTGAAGCTCGGAAAAGGAGGAAAATTCCTTTCGTGTGAAAAATTCCCGGACTGTACCGGAGCACGCACCATTGAAGGAAAAGAACTGGAAGGTCCCAAAGATACGGGAAGACTTTGCCCCAAGTGCGAAAAAGGAAATCTTGTCACCCGCGAAGGAAAGTTCGGCATGTTCACAGCTTGTGCAAGGTTTCCAAAGTGTAAATACGTGGAGAAAGATCCTGAACAGGAAAAAGCAAACTCGACCGGTATTCTCTGCCCTGTCTGCAAGGTTGGATACATGGCCGAACGCCGTGGAAGATTTGGAGTCTTCTATTCCTGCCAAAACTATCCGGACTGCAAATACGCCATTAAAGCTAAACCAACTGGCAATCTCTGTACCGTTTGCGGATCTCTCATGATGGAAGGCACCAAGACGATTCCCGAAAGATGTTCAGACAAACTCTGCCCGAACCACAATCCGCATAAATTGGAAGATGCAAAGAAATCCGGGAAGAAGTAAAATGTTCTTAGACCAACGGAGATATCAATGCGCAAAGCATGGTGTTCCTGTTTGACAGAAGCAAGTCGTAAAACTTCTGATTACTTGTACCATTGTCCACACGGGTTCCATTTCTTTTGCTTCGGCGAAGGACAGAGAGCCTGGATTGAAATAACCTCAACTCAGTACAGCAAAATTTCAAAGGGCGAAGATCCAAGACTGGCTTTAAAAGCTGCGTAAGTTTGTCCAACCCTATCCGTTGGGCACTTTTTTATTACTTGCATTTTTCTTTTAGAAAGGCACAATTTGGGATACATGACTCAAAGCGCCCAAGAACTCCTCAGCATTTTGCATAACCCGACCCCAGAAGAAGTTTCCGCGGTTGAAAAAGCTTTTGCCTTTGCCAAACAAAAACATGAGGGACAACTGAGGCAATCCGGCGAACCGTATTTCTTGCACGTCTTTGAAACGGCGAAAATATTAGCCCAACTCGGCATGAGCGGCATCACTGTTGCAGCAGGACTCCTGCACGATACGGTCGAGGATTGCGATGTTTCCATAGAGGAAATCAAGAAAGAATTCGGAGATGAAATCGCGTTCCTGGTGGACGGAGTCACCAAACTCGGAACATTAAAATATCGAGGTGCAGACAGACACAACGAAAGTTTAAGAAAACTGTTTGTAGCCATGTCTGAAGACATACGTGTGCTTATGATCAAACTCTCGGACCGTCTGCACAATATGCGCACTCTATCGCACGTGCCAAAAGACAAACAAAAAAGAATTGCCACCGAAACTTTGGAAATATATGCTCCCATTGCATACCGTCTCGGCATCAGAAAATTGAATCGCGAGTTGGAAGACTTGGCATTTCCGTATGTCTATCCGAAAGAATACAACGAACTGGAAAAAACTCTTGGCAAAGAGCAGAAAGAAAAGTTATTCAAACTTGAAAAGTTTATCCGTTCGGTGAAAAAAGCATTGGCCAAAGAAGGGTTAACCAATGTCTCCACGGATTACCGCGTGAAAGGATTTTATAGTTTGTATAAAAAGCTGCTGCGGAAAGACCGGGATATGGAAACCATCTATGATCTTTCCGCCATTCGGGTATTGGTAGACACTCCGGCAGACTGTTACCGGGTTCTTGGAGTCATCCACGCTTCGTGGAGACCCCTGCCGGGAAGAATCAAAGATTACATCGCTTTCCCCAAACCCAACGGATACCAGGCCCTCCACACTACCGTCTTCACCGGTGACGGTAATATCATCGAAGTGCAGATAAAGACGAGAGACATGCACACGCTTTCAGAATACGGCTTTGCTTCGCATGTCAGCTACAAGAAAGGAGGGGCGGGAGCGGATCTTGAAACCATGCAGTGGGTGAACTCCCTCTTGCCTAAACATGCGGATATACACCACGAACATGTAACGCATTCAAAGAATAAAGACGTCCCCAAATGGATTAAAGAACTGGTGGCATACCAGGAACATTCAGCGGATACGGAAACATTCAAAGAACAGATTAAAAATGATTTCTTCAGCCACAGAATCTTTGTCTTCTCTCCAAAGGGAGATGTGGTGGATCTTCCTGTTGATTCCACTCCTCTCGATTTTGCATATTCCATACATTCGGATATCGGAGACCACATGGCCGGAGCAAAGGTGAACGGAAAGTTGGTTTCCCTCGAGACAAAACTAAAGAACGGGGATATTGTCGAGGTTATGACAAAATCTTCGGCCAAACCGAATAAAAAATGGTCTGCGCTTGCGAAGACGTCAACTGCACGAAGACATATTCAACGAACGCTGTTTAAACAGAATAAAGATAAGCGTTAACTTATTCTATTTCAGCCAGATTAACACAGGGTCCGGTGGTCTTTCCGCCAACCACCAGCTGATAATTTTCAATTTTAACGGATACGTGTTTTCCAACCTTTGTCTCCAATTGTTTGAGCAAACCGTTCGCATCATATTCTTTGGGATAATAACCGAAGCAAAGTTCTGAAACCGTCTCAGAACTTCTTATCCATTCGCTTGAATATTCACCCTTGTCTGCTATGCGAGAGAAATAATAGTGTGGTAATTTTGGAAGATCAATTGTATCTACATCCAGCATAAGATTTCCAGTTCCTCCTTGTTTCGTTACCACCCCTCCGACGACCACTTGCCCGGAAAATTGATAATACCCCCTTGGATTATCGCCCGTATATACAAACGATCCAAAAGATCTTCCCACATTTAAATCCTCGTTGGTATAACTGAAAGGAAAATCAAGATTTTTCTTTATCTGCTGAACCTCCCCAGTCTGTTCCGCACTTTCGGTATCTTTATCTTGGTGATACAGAAAAAAGACACTCAGGCACACCAAGAGAATTAAACCTCCTAAATAATATTGTTTTTTCATCAGACGGTGAAGTTTGTAACCGAATACAAATCCTCTTCCTCTTGCACCTCAAGAGGCTTCTCCATTGCATCTTCTCCCCCTTCGTTCAACAGTACCTTCTCTTCTTCGGTTAATGGAGCAACATCTTCAACTGGGGTTTCGGCTTCTTTCTTTTCAAGGTAAGTGGCGAGCATGTCTCCCGAACCCTTTTCTTGGGCAAGCATATGAAATATCTTGTCCAGGTCTTCGCGGGAGAAGAAATCGATGGTAATCTTTCCACCCTCGTCTTTCTTTTCGATACGCACTCGCGTACCTAGAGATTCCTTTAATTTCTCCTCGAGATCCACCATCTCCGGATCCATCTGCTTGCGTGTCTTTTCAAATGCAATTCTGCGGGCAATACCTTCGGCGTCTCGAACGTTCAATTTTTTAAAGAGGATTTCCTTGAACAAGGTTTCCTGCTCTTCCGGACGGTCTGTGAGCATCATAAGAGGACGAGTGTGTCCTTCGGTTATCTTTCCTTCCGAAAGTGCTGTCAGGATATATTCAGGGAGCATAAGGAGGCGCAAGGTGTTCGATACGTATTCACGGCTCTTCCCTACTTTCTTTCCAATTTCCGCATGTTTGAATCCGAATTCCCGGGCAAGACGATCAAAAGCTTTGGCTCGATCAACCGCATTCAAATCTTCGCGTTGAATGTTTTCAATGATAGCCAGCTCGAGTTTGGTGAGATCGTCTTCTGCTCCGCTTCGAATTAAAACGGGCACTTGCGAAAGTCCGGCCAATTTTGCCGCGCGCAGTCTGCGCTCTCCTGCAATGAGTTCGTATTCAACAGCTAATCCCCCGTCTGCTTTTTCAACTTCGCTGCGCGTCACGACAAGAGCCTGGAGGACACCATACTGTCTCATCGAATCTGCAAGGCTCTGGAGTTGGAGTTGGTCAAATTCTCGACGTGGCTGGAAAGGGTTTGGATGGATCTTTTCCACTTCAATCCAGAAGATGGCGTCATTATAGAATTGGGACATGCGATTATTCTATCACATGCCCATACTGCGGTGAAATTACCTCCTAAGCTAATTTGGGAGGAGGTTCCTGAAGATATCTGATATACATTTCGTGTTGGTCCACCATTCTTAAATACGGGATAAGTTCATCAAATCTTTTTTCCACATTGTGTTGAAAATTAATAACATATTCAGCAAGAGAACCGATTGCTTCGGTATTATCGGCCATGTCTCTTTTTAGATGTGCAATATCTGTTTCAAGACGCGCAAAATCTTCCTTGGTAGCAAGAGCATTGAATCGGGATTCGAGGTATATTTTCAATTCTTTATTCATCTCGGCAGTATATCAACTATAAAATTTTGCTTCTTTGGGGATCTGGGGATAACCATTTTCTATCCACAAATCTTGTTTAGATGGCTGTTTTATTGTAAGTTGTATGGGTTCAAATATAGCCGGAGTGGCGGAATGGTAGACGCGCACGACTCAAAATCGTGTCTCGCAAGGGGTGGAGGTTCGAGTCCTCTCTCCGGCACAACGTGAAAAAGGTTTTAATCATCATCGGTCCCACAGCCTCGGGTAAAACGAGCCTGGGCATACAACTCGCAAAGAAACTCAATGGCGAGGTTATTTCAGCGGATTCCCGCCAAATATATAAAGGATTAGATATTGCTACAGGTAAAGTTACGAAGAAAGAAATGAGAGGTATTCCCCATCATCTTTTAGATGTGGCAGATTCAAAAAAAGTATTCTCCGTTTCAGATTATAAAATTCTCGCAACTGATGCCCTCGAAGAAATCTTGCAAAAAGAAAAGCTCCCTGTTATTGTTGGCGGTACTGGATTTTACATAGATGCATTAACCGGAACCGCCTCTCTTCCCAAAGTTCCTCCGAATCCGATACTTCGAGCACGGCTTGAAAAGAAACCTGCAGAAACACTCTTTAAGATGCTTCAGAAAAAAGACCCTCGCAGAGCCAAGATGCTGGATCCACGGAACAAAGTCCGGGTCATCAGGG
>JAQBQW010000032.1 GCA_028286805.1 Parcubacteria group bacterium
ACCTTTGGCGCCGAGTCCGTCTATTTCGAGAAGATCCTTCTCTTTCTTTCGGGCAAGTCCTCCAACCGTTCGAATGTTTGCATTTGCAAGGGCATTCTGTGTTCGTGCAGATACATCCAATGATTCAACTCGTGTTTTCAAGAGTTCTGGATCGATATCTTTGTGTGCTGAATTATCCGAATCCGATTCGCTTTCCATGACAACTTCTTCAGGCTCTTCTTCCTTGAATCCAACGATTGCTTTCAACTGGTTGATCATAATTTCAATCGAGCGGGTCAAGGCTTCGTTGGGAGAAATGGTTCCGTCCGTTTCGATGTGGAGCTTCAATTTGTTGAAGTCTGTTCGGTCTCCCACTCGCATGTTTTCAACTTCGTAGCTTGCGCGGCGGATTGGGGTAAAAATGCCGTCGAGAGCGATAGTGCCGATATCAACGCGGTTTTTCTCGATCATTTCCTTTGGTACGAATCCGAGTCCTACTTCTGCGCGGATTTCCATGTCGAGTTCTGTCGATTTGCCGGTTACGGTGGCAATAATCTGTTCAGGGTTCAAAAGTTCAACCTGTCCTGGAAGATCGAGATCTGCTGCAGTGATAACCTTCTCGCCTTTTACTTTAAGGGTAATAGTCTGAGGTTCATCTGTTGAAAAACGCATTCGAACCTTTTTGAGGTTGAGGAGAATGGTAATGACGTCCTCTTTGACGCCTTCGATAACTGAAAACTCGTGGCTTACGCCCTTAATCTTGACCGAGGTAATGGCAATACCGGGGAGTGAAGAAAGGATGATGCGTCGAAGAGAGTTACCGAGGGTGTGTCCGTATCCAGGATAAAGCCCGTCTATTTCATAAACGCCCGTTACACCTTCCTCAGAGATGATTTTGGGTTTCGAAGGAAGCAGGATTGTGTTGTCGGCCATAGAAAATATTAAAAATTAATCTTAAAAATTATACTTGATTTTTACCTTTTATGCAATACCCTACGATCGGCTGTAGAACTCAAGCACTGATCCCAGCTCGAATGTCTGTTCGTTTGGCGCGTATACAGGCATACCAGTGACTGACACTGTCTGCTTGTCTGCATCAATCGAAAGCCAAGGCGCAGTCTGAATTTTCATTCTTTCGGCCGTCTCCGCAAAGAGGGCGCTCGCCTTGCTTCCGTCTCGCACGCTGACCGCATCCCCCACTGCTAGCTTCATTGAAGGAATGGTAGCTCGGCGACCGTTTACCAAAGCGTGTCCGTGCGAAGCCATTTGGCGGGCCTGTGAGCGTGTCTTTGCAAGGCCGGCACGGAAGAGAATGTTGTCCAATCTTAATTCAAGATTCTGGAACAAGCGCTGAGTAGGTTCGGGAGCATTCAATGAAATCTTCACGTAGTTTCGGAACTGCTTTTCGGTGATGCCGTAGGTGAATCGAGCCTTCTGCTTCTCAGTTAGCTGCTTGCCGAATTCAGATTTTGCACGCTGAGGAATCTTGCCGGCCTTTTCTTTGCGTGAAAGAGACTGGGCGTATTGCCTGGTTTGTGTTTTTTCGAAGATGGGAGATCCCAATCGTCTGGCTATTTTAAATTTTGGTCCAATTTTCATATGAGTAGATTATGCGCGGCGAGGCTTAGGTGGTTTTGGTCCGTTGTGCGGAACTGGGGTGACGTCCTGAATGGTGGTGAGGTTGATGCCTTTTGAGATAAAGCCTCGGATAGCCGATTCTCTTCCCGAACCCACTCCTTTCACAACCACTTTCACTTCCTTAATACCATAGGTGGCTGCTTTTTCGGCAATCTTTTCTCCGATTTTAGCTGCAGCAAAAGGAGTTCCCTTCTTTGCTCCTCGGAATCCGAGGGCTCCGGATGTAGACCAACCGAGGGTGTTTCCCTTTGGATCTGTTAAGACAAGTTTGGTGTTGTTGTATGTGGATTCGATGCACAAAATGCCAGATTCAAAACGTTTCTTTGAAGCAATAACTTTAGGAGCCGCATCTGCTGCAGCTTCTGTCGTTTCTTTTTTTGCTACTTCTTTTTTAGGCATGATTATATAAAATTGAAACTATAGATTATTTCTTGTCTGCGATCTTGCGTCCCGTACCCATGGTCTTTCGAACGTTTCCTCGGCGGGTTCGGGAGTTAGACTTGGTTCGCTGTCCGCGTACTGGCAAACCTCGAGTATGGCGAATTCCTCTGTATGCCTTGATGTCTTTTAAGCGTTTGACGTTTGCAGCCACTTCGCGTTTAAGATCTCCTTCGAGGGTAAAGCTTTCGATGATTGCACGGATCTTGGCTTCGTCTTCAGGAGAGATGTCTTTTGGCTTGGATTCTCTGGGAACCCCAGCTTCCTTCAAAATGGCTCCTGCGCGAGAACGACCAACACCAAAAAGAATGGTTAGGCCGATATCGATACGTTTTTCTTCTGGGATGGTGATTCCGAGGATTCTCATTTAGCCTTGTCTTTGTTTATGTCGAGCATTTGCCTTGCAGATTACATATACGTACCCCTTTCGACGTACGATTTGGCACTTGGCACACATCTTCTTGACTGATGCTTTGACTTTCATAAGTGAATAGCTATTGTAGCTGAGTTTAATTTTTTGTCAACAAAAACCGGGGATTAGAGCCGTTTGACGATCTTAGCCTTACCTCCGTAGGGTTCAATTTCGAGAATTACCCTGTCTCCAACCAGTACTCTGATCCTATGAAGCCTCATTTTGCCCGAAAGATACGAAAGTGTGGGTGTTTCCTCGCCGTCAATCTGAACTTTAAACATGATATTAGGCAGCGCTTCAAGCACTGTACCAGTTCGTTCCAATTCTTTTTTATCTGCCATTACAAGTATTCTATCGTAGAACCGTATTATTTCAAAGGTTTTGCAATGATTTTTATCTTTGAAGCGTCGCTTGGGAAAGTTTTAGACCAGAATGGACGGATAACCGCAGAGGCGCTTTCAATGCTTGGGAAGTTGGTAAGGACGGTTGGGAGAGTGGATTTGTCTGTGCCGGCAAGGGCTGCAGCCAAAGCCGCTTCGTCTGTGATGGCAACTGCTTGTACTGTACCGGTAACTTGGAAGGTTGTATCTTCGGCTTTCAAAAGATCTGAATTATTTTGGCTCACCGGCTGGAAATCCAATGAGAGCAAGTCCGGAATGTTCATATTCGTCTGGAGACCGGCAGTGCCTTTCTTTGAAGCAAGGAAATTAGCCAATTCTGTCTTCTTGAACATGACGCCGTAATAGTTTGCCCGTTCGTTTATAGTTACCCCCGCATCTGTGGGGTTGGATTGAGGCAGCAATTCATACGCAATGGTGGAAAGGCTTGGGAATAGAATGAAATCTTCAGGAACCTGTGCCTTGGCTTTTGTATATAACGTATCTTTAAGGGTGGCTTCGAGGGTGGTGCGGGCTTTGGTTAGGTCGGCATCGTTCACCTTCTTCTGCGTTCCAACCAGTCCTCCTGTCATTGCAGTTTTTGAACGCGCATACATGGTGGTGAATCGAGGATCTCCCTTTAATCCAGGGATAGTAAAGTCTGAAAGCGGAATATTGAATTCGGCACCGGGTTTGTCTGCAACCAGAGTTACCTCAAGAGAGCCGGGAGCTACGGTGCCATTGGATGTTTTTTGAGCCGGAACGGTGATATCCGTTAATACTCGGTAGATCTTGCCGTCTGTTTCAAAACGGGTGTTTTTGACCAATCTCTGAGGAGTCTTTTCATTGTTGTATACAATCGCAGTACCGCTTGATTTGATCGATACGGTTTCTCCTCCGGATGCCGGAGCCTGAAGACCTGAATCTTCCGAAAGTTTGATCACGCTGAACAACAGTTTGTTTTCTCCATTTTTATACGCCATATACGTATCGTGATCAAAGGCGAGCGTTCCGGATTTTGGCACGTAGGTAAGAGTTGCACCTTTAAAGAGTGAGAAGACAACCAGTCCCAAAGCGACGAGAGCAATAACTGCCCCAATCCACAGTCCTTTTCGCGAAGAAGTGCGGACGGGTCCGGAAGAATATTCGGGAACAGTCATGCGAGGTAGAGTGTCGGTATCGCGTCTTCGAGGAATAACGGCTGCCTGTTCGGGCGGAAGAACTTCGGCGAGATTAATTTTTCTGCGTCCTTCAGGAATAGGAATACTCCTAATTGATTTTCGGTCGCCGGATGGAATGATGTCTTCTACGTTGCGCGGCATATGTCTATATTGTATCTCATTTACTGCTAATCGCAATTGTGGATTCTATAAAAATGTTGAGAACGTCGCTTCGATAAGCATTTTCTCGTCATTATTTTTTTCTTTCGGTGCGCGTGCAAGTTCGCGGGCAAATGCATTGTCGTGTCCGATGAGTGTAATCATATTTTGCGGAAAAATACTTTGGATCATGACTTTGCTGATCGATCCGAACGGTTCGGACGCAATTAAAAATATTCTGTTGGTATCAATATGTTCTTCGAGTCCGGTAACAGATGTTTTCCAAAGCTTGATCCACTGCTCTTCGGCAAGAGAAAGCACTTTGTCCAGTTTTCGCGTGGCTGCCGTATCAAGCATGCTGTCTGAAAACATTCGAATGAGAGAAAGAGCTAAAGGAATCTCAGTCCCATACTCTTTGGAAATAGCTTTGGCCAATGTTCTCGAGCCGAACGGCAAAGAAATGGAAAACGAAGGTATTCCTTTCTTGATAACCATGAGGTCCGTCATCTCCTCCCCCATTTCGATGATGGTGAAATTCTTCAGGTCAGCGAAAGAATGCGCTAGCACTTTATACAGCACAAACATGAAGCTCTGAAGCAATACTCCCTTCTCCATGCTGATATGTCGTAAAAGCATATCCTCTATAGACCGAATCAATGTTGAATTAGCGCCATTCTGAACTGAATACAGTTCAAATTCATTTCCCTGGAGCGAAGAATGAGCTACGGATTCAAATACTTCGTGCGTATCCTTGTATGCGGCATCGAGTATGTCTTTAAATCTGGAGGAACTCTCTTTAATAATTTTCTCTATTTCTTTAGAACCGAGAATTGTTTTCTTCTTTCGGAGAAATGTGGTGGTGGCAAGCTTGGTGGTGATCCAGGGAGAAGAAAAGACGATCATCACGTTGCTGATCTTGGTCTGTTTGCGGTCTTTATGCAGGGAGGCAATTCCCTCCTGCAGTGTTTTCTCCAAACACATATCCAGGGCGGACAGCATTCCTTTTTCAAGGGTGGAATGCTTTAGGACTTCGGTGAAGAAAGGAATGCGGGCAGCGTGTACCACTTCCGGCAGCATCTTTTTATTCTTGTGCACAAGAGAAGCTCCAACGGAACCTGAGCTTATATCTATGACAAGAATATTTTCCGAAGAACGGGAACTCATGCAATTAGTATAGCACTGCTTTGATTCTCCTCACTCCTGCAGATACTGCTTCTTCTTTTGAAATCTTGAATGTTCCTAATTCTGAAGTGTTTGCTACATGCGGACCCCCACAGAATTCTTTTGAATATGCATCTTCGAGAGAGTTTCCGATAAAGTATACGTTTACCGAATCCCCGTATTTATCTCCAAAGAAATGAAGTGCTCCGGTTTTCTCCGCCTCTTCTTTTGGCAACGTTACTTTCTGCATTGGCAAAGCCGCTTTAATTTTTTCATTCACAATATCCTCAACCTTCTGTTTTTCTTCGTCTGTCATCTTGCGAGGGAATGCAAAATCAAAGCGCAATCGTTCTGAAGTGATATTTGATCCCTTTTGGGATACTTCGGGCCCCAGGACATCTCGAAGAGCCTGATGAAGCAGGTGGGTGGCCGTGTGATACCTCACTTCCGTTTCTCCTGTACCAGCGAGTCCTCCTTTGAATTTCTGTTCTGCACCAGCGCGGGAAAGATCCTGGTGTGCTTTGAATTTTTCATCAAACGCGGCTTTGTCTAAAACAATCCCTTTTTCTTTTGCCAATTCTTCGGTTAATTCAAAGGGGAAACCGTATGAGGTGAACAGTTCAAAGGGGTCAACTCCTTTATCGAATTTCTTTAAGCCCTCTTTCAATGTTTCTCTAAATTTACTTTCTTCAGTCATTACCACGTGATGAATAAGAGTACGTTTATCTTCAAGTTCTGGGTGAGATGCAACGTAACCGTTCACTACTCCTTGTGTACAGAGATATCCGAGTTCATTTGTTGTAACTCCAATTTTATCTGCATTAAGAACAGCTCTTCGAATCAGTCTTCGAAGCACGTATCCTCTGTCCGTGTTAGATGGCAATACTCCATCTGCGATCATAAAGGTAGCCGCGCGAAGATGGTCCGCAACAATTCGTAAAGATTTTTCATTTACCTCGCCTTTTGAATCAATCTGAGATCTAATTTCAGAAAAAATATGTGCAAACAAATCTGTATCATACCCAGTATTCTTTCCTTGCATCACAGCAGTAATGCGTTCGAGTCCGGCTCCGGTATCCACATTCTTCTGAGTTAATTTTCCAATCACTTTTCCATTCTCCTTCTTGTATTCCATAAACACATCGTTCCAAATTTCCACAACAGTCTCCTCTTTAATGGCTTTCAAGAAATCTTCTTTGGAAAGATCTCCAAGATTTCCTTGCATATCATAAAACATTTCGGAATCGGGACCACAGGGTCCGTTGTCGCCAGCACTCCACCAGTTGTCTTCCGCACCCAATGCATAGATTCTATTTTCAGGGATTCCAAGGCTCATCCAAATATTTTTAGATTCTTCATCAAACGGCGCGTTTTCATCTCCCTCAAATACCGTTACATACAATCTGTTTGGAACGAGTCCAAGGCCTTCTTCTTTTGAGGTGAGGAATTCGAAGCTCCATGCAATCGCCTCGTCTTTAAAATAATCTCCGAGAGACCAGTTACCCATCATTTCAAAGAAAGAAAGATGGCGGTTATCTCCAATGTCATCCAAGTCTCCGGTACGGACGCATTTCTGTATGTTTGCTAAACGTTTTCCTGCTGGATGTTCTGCTCCAAGAAGATACGGAACAAGAGGCTGCATACCTGCGGTATTAAAGAGTACGGAAGGATCATTCTCTGGTACGAGAGATGCAGATGGAAGGATGACGTGTCCCCTTTTCTCAAAAAAGGCGAGGAACCGCTTCCGAATTTCGTCTGATTTCATATGAGCAATATAGCAGTTTTCTCCCTAAATTAAAAAGGCCAACCAAAGAGGCTGGCCGCTAAGCTAGTCAGGTTTCTCCAGGTCGTAAGTTGCAACCTCAATTGCTGAGTTGAATCGACGAAGGAGAGACTCTTCTTCCTGCCTGAGCTCGTTTTCCGGTGCTTCCTCTGGTAGAGTGTCACCAATTCGGATCCTGACTTCCTTGGTGAACTGTGTCAACAACCTGTCTGCATCTTCCAGGGGGTGAAAATATGGCATTGATTGACCCTCATACCTACTTGCTACCTCTTGCATCAGCCGAGCCATATCGGCATGAGCGCCGAGCAGTGCGGTTCGAGTGTCCATTGTCTACTCCATAGAAAGAGTGTGGATTCCGTTTAACACGGTATGCTTATGTATATAAATAGTCAATTAAAAAGGCCGACACATTGGAAGGCCTAGGCTGCTTGGGCAGGAAAATCAATGTCCGCCTGCTCTACACAAGACTTGAATTGGCGGAACATGCCGCGTTCTTCCACCTCAAGTTCGTCGTTTGATGGGATTTCTATGATATCCCTCAAGCTGAGTCGAAAAAATACGAATTCTTTCAGAGAGCGAAACCGGTTTTCCATGTCCTGCAATGGATTTACCAGCGGCGCGAATTGGCCGGCATGCTTTGCCTTCACAGCTTCTCTGAGTCTCTCAATATCCGCTTTGGCCGCGGTCAAAGCATCACGAGTGTTCATGTTTCTCTCCCTGAAAAAGGTGGGATTCCAGGTAGTACGGTATGCTTCTCGTTGAAAATAGTCAAATAAAAATGGTCGACCTTTTAAAGGTGACCGTGGGCCGAGATTCTACTGAAGCGTGTGAGGCCGATGCGGAACCTTGAACCCTTCCTTCTTTGGAACTTTCTTTGTTCGGAAGCGCTTCACGACTGCCGCAATGCCCGAAATGAAGATCGAGACTACCGTGACCGAGATCACAATCTCAGAGGTGCTCATTCCTTATCTCTCCGTTGAGGTGTACATACTGGAACCAGATACCAAATTACGCTTTCCGTTTAGAAAGTCAACTATTCAAAATATCCTTCAATACCAGAAAATCCTTCTTCAAATCCTCCCTCGATCCCGGGTTATACAAAGCCACAGCCGGGTGATACAGCGGAACAATCTTCACTCTCTGTTTTTCAATGACCGTTTCCAAGACTTTTCCATGCATATTGGATATAGATTCCACTTGCTCCGCTAATCCGTATCTGTTCATGATATAGACCATGGAAAATCTGCCGAGAGTGGCGATCACCTTCGGTTTGATGATTTCTATCTGCCTGTCTAAAAACGGCGTATACATTTCAATCTCTGCCGGAAGCGGATCCCTGTTCTTCGGCGGTCTGTCTTTCACAATATTCGTTATATATACATCCTCCCTCTTCACCCCGATCCCTTCCAGAAGTTCATTCAAAAATTTCCCCGACCTCCCCACAAACGGCCTGCCGGTTGCGGCCTCTTTTTCTCCCGGCGCTTCGCCGATGAACATAATATCCGCATGGTGGTTTCCTTCTCCAATAACCGGAAACACATTATTCTTTATTCTCTCAGCGGAAAGCGGAGATGAAATGGCAACCACTTCACCCTTAATCTTTTTTAATGCTTGGGTACGGACATCTTCAGAATTATTGCTCATGGCGTTTAGAAGCACTTCGAATAATTTTGTGTTCGAAGAACCAAAGAGCGGTGAGGTTAAAAAGAGTGAGAAGCGAAGCGAAGGTGGCCAGGGCAACAAATCCGAATCCAACAGCCATACCAATTCCGCAAGCAGCCCAGAGGCCAGCTGCCGTGGTTAATCCAGAAAGGTGGTTCTCACGGAAGATAATGGCGCCTCCGCAGAGGAATCCAATGCCGGTGATAACACCCGCAGCCAATTGAAGAGGCTGAATGGAGAATCCCAAGTTTGAATACGTCGGAATCACCAAATTGGAAACGATGATAAACAAACAGGATCCCATTGATACCAATCCATATGTTCGCATTCCGGCAGTTTTGCCTGCAAAAGAGCGTTCAAGGCCGATGATGGCGCCCAAGACCATGGATATAAAAAGTTGGAAATACACAGACTGAAGGATAAGCGTGGTGTTCATGAATATATTCTAAATTGATTAGAATAAGTATACCAGAACTATGCGATCACTCCTCCACCCAAACACGTTGTGCCGGAATAAAACACAATGGATTGTCCCGGAGCTGCAATTCGGGGTTCATCAAACACAACCTCAGTTCCTTGTACCGTAACAGGAAATCTTTCCTGTCTGTATCGTACTCTCGCTTCAATTTCTTTTGGCATGTCTGAGATCCAATTCACCTTTTGAATCTGTATGCTGCTCGAAGCATTCGAAGAAATAATCTTTGGATCCGAAGAAACGGTAACGGTATTTTCCAGCATATCCTTTGCCCCCACAAAATACGGTTTTGAATCCGGAGTTTTTATGGTCACTTCAAACCCGTGTCTTTCTCCCAATGTGTAATAGACGGCTCCTTTGTGGGTGCCGATGACATTTCCCTCGGTATCCAATACATTCCCTGGACCAATTTCCATAAAATGAGGAAGAAAATCCTCCAGGGTTACGTCTCCGAGAAAACAGATCCCCTGACTGTCTTTTTTATCCGCCACAGGGAGATCGAATTTCTTTGCAAGAACTCGCACCTCTTTCTTTTCCAAATGCCCAATCGGAAACAGGGTATGTGAAAGATCTTCTTGCGTCAGAGTCCAGAGGAAATAACTCTGGTCTTTCTCCGCATCTTTTCCTTCCATCAATTTCCCGTCTCTATTTTGGGCATAGTGTCCGGTAGCAATGTAATCTGCCCCCATTTCTTTTGCCTTGTTCCAAAATGCGCCAAACTTCACTTCCCTGTTGCACATAACATCCGGGTTCGGAGTTCTGCCCAATCTGTATTCTTCGATCATATAATCTGCAACGCCTTTCTTGTATTCGGCTTCGAAGTCCATGAATAAGAAAGGAATATGCAAAGCCGCTGCTACCCGCATCGCATCTCTCCTCTCATCCCTCCAGGTGCATGGCAAAAAATCCGGTGACCAGACCTTTATGAATACTCCGGTGACGTCATAACCCTGCTCCTTTAACAAAGCGGCGGATACTGCGCTGTCTACGCCTCCTGATAATCCAAGAAATACTTTCTTCATATGTGTGATTGTATCAAATCTTTATATAAAAATAGAAAGGCCGGTCCAATTGCATAAAGCATGGATCCGGCCTCTTCTCGCGCGTACGCGAGGTTCTGCAACTTCATCGGAAGTGCGTAATAAACAAAATGTGGTGTTGCGCGCTGTCCTTCAAAAGCAAAAGCTACGAAGTGTACTACTAACCCGCTACCTTCTGTACTCGTCGAGCAACTTATCTCAGAATGAAATTGGTGCTGAACCAGATAGATGGTACTACAGGCTGTACTGCGTGAGCTCGGGTTGGGCTCACGGACAGCCGACTGCAAATACTTCAGACTATGTAATCTTTGACTTCTCTTGCAGCCGACTGCCGTGAGCCCTCTTCGAGCAACCACGTTCTGGAAAGAACAACTCCAGGTTCGTGGGACTAATCCCCAACCCGAGCATGTAAACATACTATCAGACTATATAAAAAATGTCAAGCAATTCCGAGTATTGAAATGGAAAGCTGTAAAACGGCCCTAGAAATAAGGCTATTTTAAATACTTCTGAATATTTTTATTGTGTTCGCTAAAAGTTTTCGCATAATGCACGGTACTGTCCTTGTCCGTCAAGAAGTAGAGATAGGAAGAAGCTATTGGATTGAGTGCGGCGGTGACGGATGTCAGACCGGGGTTGTTGATAGGTTCGGGTGGCAAGCCAATCTTTTCATACGTCACCATGGCCGAATCCACCTGCAGTGGCATGCCGAGTTTCAAGCGCTTCAATAAAATGCCTGCCACCGTTCGCATGTCTTTCTCCGATTTCACCTCCGCCTCGAGAATGGAAGCCAGGACGAGCACGTCATGGAGAGACCTTCCCGAAGACGAGATCTTTGTTTCAAGAGGTGCAATCTTGTTCTCAAGGTTTTCAGTTAAAAGTTTAATGGTTGAAGTGGCGGTTGCGCTTATTTCAAAAAAATAAGTGTCCGGGAACATGTATCCCTGTCTGGCGAAATCCAAGAAGACTTTGTGGTCGAATTTCTGGAATCGTTCGTCGAATAAGTTTGAAATGTTTTCGTTGGTGAATCCTTCCGGAATGGTCAGCTTCACCCGTGTGATGTTGTGTTCCGCGTTAACGATTCTTCTGGCCAGAGAAAAGACATTTTCCTTGTGATCTAAACTGTAATCTCCGGATTTCAATCTTCTTTCACCCCCGAGAGAAATCACGCTCATGCGAAACCAGAGTGCCGAACGGACGGCATGAATGGTTTCGAGATCATTTGAAAGTTTCAAAAGCCCCGTACCGTCTTCAATTGTCAAAACCGTACCGGTTGGAAAATTCTTCGGTGCAGGAATGGCAAAAGCGTATATTAAAAAAAGAATCACCACCGTCGCCACTCCGGCGGCATAAAACTTTACTCGCGGATTTTGGAATAAAAAGGCAAAGCGATCCTGCATATTAGATTGGAAGATTCGAAGGAGCCTCGGCTTTTTTGGATGGGATTCGGTTCAATGTTGGAGTACCCGCAACCACTCCTGGGAAGTGCCACAGGGTGGCAAGTTCTTCGGTGGTTAAAATGTATGAAGTTCCCTTCAAGTTCTTAAACGGCGTATTGAAGAACGAACGTCGCTTGTATGCTTCGAGCAGTACTTTTTCATAATGGGCCTTGT
Source organism: Parcubacteria group bacterium (assembly GCA_028286805.1). Classification (GTDB taxonomy): domain Bacteria; phylum Patescibacteriota; class Minisyncoccia; order Phycocordibacterales; family Zambryskibacteraceae; genus JAIFWN01. The sequence continues at coordinate 11,898 of JAQBQW010000032.1, forward strand.
CCGTTCCGCGGAAATCCTGCCATGGGTAATCATAGTCTCCGGTGTTGTATCCGGGTTTGAATCCGTTCAGAGTATTTGAACTGAACGATTTGAATCCTCCGGCCAGTCCGCCGATTCTATTTTTATCCAAGACATCGTTATCTGCAAAATAAACCCCTCGGATCATGGTATCGAATGCCGGTTTCCCGAGCGTGCGTTCGATGGCTGCAATAACGTCTTGGTTAGTCCTGCTCAAATCTCTCTGGGTCGGTTCGGGCCTGTTCGGATCTTTTGGCGTGTTTTCTTTCACGAATTTGGCGATTTCTTTTCGGGCGGCTTTTGTCCAGTCTGGTTTGGCGGTGATTCTTCCATACTTCAGGCCTTCCTTTGCATGAGCTTGAATGAGAATCTGAATCCAAATGTTTTCACCTTTGCGCAAAGAACCCATGAATTCAAGAAGAGGTACGAGGGGATCATTTTTAAACTCTTCCTTCGGATCTTTATCCAGACCGTAATCGATATAAGTCTTGATAGGAAAAGCATCCGGTTTGGTTAAGGTGAATTGTCCGAACCACGCAATATTAATTTTTGAAGGATCTCTGTGGACTCCGAGCGTATAATCCGCAACCTCGCTTATTTCAATATTTGGAAATTGGGCATACAGATGGCTTTCAATCAGATTTTTAAATTTGGTCATGGTCCAAATGTAAAAATGAATCGAACCGCCTATCGAAGCGATCTCAAGTGAAAACCACGGACGAACACGGCCTTTGAAAAAAACATCCCACACGCTTCCAACGCTTGGCTGGTGCATGATCTCGAGAAAGGTCTCCATTGAAGCCGGAGACTTCAGCATTTCCCGGGGAATTTTAATTTCCAACAGATGGCTGCCCTGAGATTTGATCCACTCTCTTCGTTTTGAAGTGAGCCACAAATCAAACCAAGTGATGATAAGCATCAAGGGCACCCAGACAGGCGCGGTGGTCCAAGCATAATGCAAAATGAGCCTGGTTATCGGAGTATCGAAAAGAGAAATGAGTGATTGATCCACGAATTATATTTTACACTAGAGTATAAAAAAACACCCGCCTTCTGGCGGGATGTTTCTGTTTAGGCGATCGAGTATCTTCCTTCCTTGTCTTTCTTGAAATACTTGGAGTTCTGGAGATTCACCATAATGGTGTTTTCCTTGACGTATCGTTCCTTGAGAACTTTGTCGATAATCTTGTCTTTGGTGAGGGGTCCTTCTTTTTCAATAATCTTGCGGATAACGTCTTTGACCACTCCGGACATGTATCCCCATTCAGCGAGAGCGTATAATCCGCGGCCGACCAGAACGAATCGTGGATCCTTGATCAATTCATTGTGGGTGGTGGCGACGTGGGCTTTCTTGTCAAAATACTGGCTGATAGCCTTGGCTACTTCTTTGAAGTGGATGGGAGAACCGTGCTTTCGGATAACCAGGAAGGCGTAATCTCGCATGCCCTTTGCATTCACGTTTGGAGACGAAGTCTTACCCCATTCACCGAGAGGGTTCTTATCAATCTTGTGCGAAATAGACAGCCATCGCTTGATAACTTCTTCGTTCTTATATTTTTCATTCACATCCTTGCATTCGTCGAGGAAGTTGTTGATCAAATCTCCTTCAAGAACAAGTTCGTCGTCTGAAAGTCTCGAGTAGAGCTTCTTCAAAGAATTCTGAATCTTCTTTGCGAGTTCAGGATCAACATGCCATCGGTGTTTAAAATCTTCGTCTTCTTTTTCGCGTTTAAATTCTTCTCCAACAACCAAAATAAAGTTCAAATGGTTTTGAGTGGCAGGATCCTTTGAAAGGTATTTTAAGAGGTCTTTTTCGGCAACGATTCCACCGAGATTGAGAATGACTTCCTTTAATTCTGTAAAGGTAGGCTGGGTATCTTTGTATTCTTTTGATTTGCGGATGGCAATCAGGGAATGATTTTCAATCTGGCGAACTCGTTCGCGGGTAATGCCGTATTTTTTGCCGATGGCATCGAGGGTCATCTTAGTGGCCTTGGAACCAAGTCCGTAGCGGCTTTCAATAACGTCACGGCCTCGTTTGGTCAGGAGAGAAAGAAGGTGTTTGGTGACCTGCTTGGGTTTAAATGTAAGTTGTATCTTTTCGGTCATGAGTATGTAACGATTATTTTTATCATTTTATAGTAAAGGTGTCAATACCTTCGTGATTTCCCGTTCCCCCACTATACCACAATGTTGACAATCTTACCAAGCACGACGATTACTTTCTTCGGAACGGCTCCGTTGAGCCATTTTTGCACCTCCGGAAGCTCTAAAGCGCGGGTCTTGACATCATCTTCCGTGTCGTCTGCTGAGGTCGTCAGAGTAGCCCGGACTTTGCCGTTCACTTGAACAGCCAGTATCGCTTCCCTCTTCTCGAGTTTCTGTTCATCAAAGTCGGGCCATGTTTCCGTGGCAAGGATATGGCCATGCCCAATCGAATACCAAACCTCGTCTGCAACGTGCGGAGCAAACGGTGCAAGCAGTTTTGTTAAGGTTTCAAACTCCATTTTGGAAACAGAATCGTATTTTTCCAATGTGTTGACCCAAATCATCAATGTTGAGATGGCGGTGTTGAATCCGAGCAATTCAATATCTCCCGAAACTTTTTTAATTGTTCGGTGCATGTCGATTTGCCTATCAACATCCGGATCTTTGTCTTCAATTTTGTATTGAAGCTTCCATACTTTTTCAATAAAGCGTCTTGGACCAACTAAAGATTCTTCATTCCAGGCAATAGCTTGTTCAAACGGACCCATGAACATTTCATAGACACGAAGCGTGTCTGCTCCGAATTGTTCAACAACTTTATCCGGATTAACCACATTGCCTTTAGATTTAGACATCTTTACTCCGCCTTCAGCTAAAATCAAACCGTGCGAAGTTCGTTTTTGATACGGCTCGGTTGTGGGTACAAGGCCGATATCAAAGAAAAACTTATGCCAGAAGCGGGAATACAAAAGATGAAGGGTGGTGTGTTCCATTCCGCCGTTGTACCAATCTACCGGGGTCCAGTGATTCAATCTTTCTTTGGAAGCGAATTCTGCATCATTGTTCGGATCCGTATAGCGAAGGAAATACCACGAAGATCCGGCCCAGTTAGGCATGGTGTCTGTTTCTCTTTTGGCTTTACCTCCGCAGGTTGAGCATTCGACATTCACCCAGGAATCAATGGCGGAGAGAGGAGATTCCCCGTTGTCTGTGGGTTCATACATTGCCACTTCCGGAAGCGTAACGGGCAAGTTTTTTTCAGGTACGGGAACCATTCCGCATTTCTCACAATGAATAACCGGGATCGGTTCTCCCCAGTATCTTTGTCTCGAGAAAATCCAATCTCGGAGTTTGAAACTGGTTTTCTTTGTTCCGTTCACCAACTCAATTGCTTTATCCTTGGCTTCGATTCCGATCAAACCATCTAAAGTACCCGAATTAATTAACGAACCCTCACCGGTAATGGCTTTGCCGTTTTGAAGGAAGATTTCAAATACTTCGAGATGGTTTGGAAGGGAAATCTCCTTCTTCATTTCCGCTTCTGAAAGCCAGCTGATATGGTGTAAATCCTTTTCTTCGTCCGATCTCTCTTTCTCTTCTCCATCTGCAAGCTGAATAAAGATATTTTTCTGAAACACATGCCGGTTCAAATTTTTGTGCGGCGCATGGAACTTGTCTATGTGTTCAAAAGGAACATACACTGCGCTTTTAATATTCTGGTATCCGGTTTCCTCCCGGACTTCTCTTGTTGCAGCTTCGAGCGGATCTTCGCCTTCTTCGATTCCGCCGGTAAACAAGCATTTCCAGTTAAATTTCGGAGAATAATCTAAAAGGTATTTATCCTCAGACCAGTGTTTGATGATAATAATCACTCCGTGACGAATGGTATTCTCTGCATCAGGTTTTACGGGATTTGTCTTGTCATAAAAAACTGGAGCGACCACTTGTTTGATCGGAAGTTTAAATTTCGCCGCAAATTCGAAATCTCTTTCGTCATGCGCAGGTACCGCCATGATCGCTCCTGTTCCATAGTTTGGTAAGACATAGTCTGCAATCCATATTGGAATTTCTTCCCCGGTTGCCGGATTGATTGCCTTCACCCCCTTCAATTCAACTCCGGTCTTTTCTTTTCCTTCGGCGGTTCTTTCGATTTCTTCTTTGTTTTTTACAGAATTAATATATGCAATGACTTCCTTTTTGTTTTCCAAGACTTCATGCTGTTCAATGGCCAGAGTAACCCAAGGGTGTTCGGGCGCAAGCACCAAATATGTCGCGCCGAAAATCGTATCGGGACGGGTGGTGAACACTTTAATGGCCGCCTTCTCTCCATTTGGTCCGCGATTCGCATTCGCTTTTTTGTCATAGGTAAAATCAAGCAGAAAATCTATTTCCGCTCCTTCTGATCTTCCGATCCAATTCCTCTGCTGGGCCTTCACGCGTTCGGGGAAATCGACAAGATCAAGATCCCTATCAAGCCGATCCGCATACTTCGTTATACGAAGCATCCACTGCTCTTTCACCCGTTTTTCCACCTGGGTACCGCATCGTTCGCATTTTCCATCCACCACCTCTTCATTGGCCAAACCAATTTTGTCTTTCGGACACCAGTTGATATTCATCTTGGCCTTGTACGCCAAATCATTCTCTAAAAATTTGAGGAATAGCCACTGGGTCCATTTATAGTATTTCGGATCTGTTGTATCCACTTCTCTGTCCCAATCCAAAGACATGCCGAGTGATTTGAATTGCTTTCGGTAGTTTTCGATATTTTTCTTGGTGGTGATGGCAGGCTGAATGCCGGTCTTGATGGCATAGTTCTCTGCGGGTAACCCGAATGCATCCCAGCCTATCGGATACAAGACGTTGTATCCCTCCATGCGCCGTTTGCGGGCAATGATATCCATGGCGGTGTATCCGCGAACGTGTCCGGTGTGGAGTCCGTCTCCGGAGGGGTACGGAAATTCCATCAGAGCGTAATATTTTGGTTTCTTCACATCTTCTTTAGCATGGTGGATTCCCTGCTCTTCCCAAACCTTCTGCCACTTCGGTTCGATTTCCTTGGGATCGTATGAGTTCATTCGTATAGACTACAACAAAAAAGAAGCCTTTCAAAGTGCTTCTTTTTTGTTTCCTTTATTTCTTAATTATAAGAAACGGGTTTGTTGTATACGGGATATAGCTGGGGATCTATTTGTCTCTGGAAGCAATAGTGTCCGGATTGGTATTTCCAGTTGCTGTTTGCGTCAGACATTCCATATGGACTCGCATATGAATTTTTTGTCTGGTCCGGCATGGAGGTGTTGAAAACAGTACAGAGTTCGAATGTCAGAGGACCTGTTACCTTGTATTCGTAATCCGTTTTAGTATCAGGATCTGTTGGAAGGGTAAAGTACGAAACAGAATCTTTCAAAGAAGCGAGGTTGGGAGCAAGAACGCCTTTGCTTTGGTAGTTGCTGATGATCTCAGACTGAATCGTCTGGAGATTCATGAGCTTCTCTGCATCCACTCTCTGGTTGCGCTGGGTTCGTGGGGAACCGAGAACGCTGAATCCCCAGATGATGGCTCCGAGGATAAGCATGAGGGAAAGAACGCGGAGAGCCATTCGTGCCCCTGTGGTGAGCTTGTTACGAACATCCTGGAGGTAATAGAAGAAGACTCCGCCTGATATAACAAGAATAGAGAGAGCTTTCAGAATGAATGCGGTGGTGAAATCTTCTCCGTTCAAGAATGAGTAGATCACCACAACCAAATCTCCAGCAAGGCTGAGACCTGCAACAAAGAGGGTGAAGTAGATCAAAAACTTTCGAACAGACGATTCTCTTCGTGAAGGGTCTTCCGCGTATCGCTTCTGCAGGATCCATGAAAGCACGAGGAAGATTGGGAAGAAGACAATGAGCACAGCCACTTCAAAGCTGATCGAACTGCCAAAGAAGCTGTAGTACGGGTTAACCGGAGGAAATGCTGCATTGATAACGGTAAACAAAAGGGTAAGAAGAGCTCCGAGACTTGCATAAAGGGCAACGAATGCTCCTCCATGAAGGAAGAAGTCTCCCAGTCTCATTCGTGTGGTGATAGTATTTTCCATAATAATAACTAATGAATAATCCGTTTAAGTATAGCCTATATTTTAAATTCGCTTACCAACAACTGTGTTAGGATAATTTCAGACCATATAGCAATAAGGGGGTGATTCAGAATGGCTGCAAAGAAAGGCCCCGGATTCGACGCGTGGAAGAAGCGCTGCCAGGGCGCGCGCAGGGGATGGAAAACCCGCAGGCGCAATGAGCGCAATTGAACAATAATCGAGGGTCCTCGGACCGCTCGATTTTTTATATTTTAATCTCGATCACATCCCCATCCTTCACAATATATTCCTTTCCTTCAGTTCGCACCCATCCTTTTTCTTTAGCTGCTGCGTATGATCCCGCTTCGAGCAACTTTTCAGTTTCAATTATTTCTGCGCGGATAAACTTATCTTTAAAATCTCCGTGGATTGCAGTTCCCGCTTCGGGAGCGGTGGAGTTTCGTTTAACTGTCCAGGCGCGTGTTTCGGTGTCTCCGGTGGTGAAATAAGTAATGAGATCGAGGAGTTCATAACTTTTGGTGATGAGATCGTCCAACCCGGTTCCAAACACCGGATCTACCTTCACCGTCTTTCCGGGAATCTGTGATGCAATTTCATCTGCTACGTTATCTGCTGCCTCTGAAGTATTCAAAATATACAAAATAGGCTTCATAGTTAAAAGATGCATGCTTCTCACAATCTTTCGTTCTTCTTCGGTAAGATCTGCTGTATTGGCAAGCTTTCCTTGTTTCAATACTTCTTCCACTTTTTTTAAAGCAGCTTCCTCTGCTACCGCAGTCTTATCTCCTCTCTTCACATCCTTTGCGAGGTTTGAAATTCTTTTTGAAATGGTTTCGTCGTCTGCAAGAACGAGTTCGAGATTGATCACCCCAACATCTGAAAGCGGATCTACCTTTCCGGCAACATGGATAATGTCATCGTCTTTAAAAGTGCGGACCATTTCGGCGATTGCGTCTACTTCGCGGATGTTTGAAAGGAATTTGTTTCCCAATCCTTCTCCTTCAGACGCACCCTTAACAATTCCGGCAATATCTACGAATTCAACCACTGCAGGAACTGTTTTGGCCGAATTGGACATGGTTGAAAGCTTTCCGAGTCTTTCATCCGGTACGGGAACGATACCCACTGATGGATCAATGGTGCAGAAAGGATAGTTCTCTGCTGGAACAGATTTCTTTGTTAATGCATTAAAAAGCGTGGATTTTCCAACGTTTGGCAGACCGACGATGCCGATGGACAGTGACATAGGTTCATAGAATAGCCTATTTTCAGACTTTTTTCTATTTTGCTGGACCGAACGCTTATTTCAAACGCTTCCCGCGTAAAAATATTTTACCCCCAAGCCATGCGCTTGGAATCGAGAGAACGACAAGTGCCCAGCAATACCATTCGGGACCGAGATTCATATTTCTTGTAACCACAGCGCCGATGATTGAAACAATGGTTCCGAGAACCCCGACAATAATGGCGTGGCGCATTGGATGACTTGGAGCAAGCTTTGCCACAATGTAGCTTCCGATAACGTTATACACATTACGGTAGAGAAGGACGAAGATAATAATGAGCGGAGAGACCCAAAGATTTCCAGATGGAAGTACTCCAGCGTGTTCAAGTATTTTGTCTGTACCGAGTGACAATACAACTCCAACCAAGATTCCAGCAACACAGGCCCAGACGCTTTTGAATATGTTTTTCATAGAATTTAGTATATCAAATTACTTCTGGTTGAGATAAAAATTCCACAAAGATTTCATGGCGTTACGAGTTATAGTTTTTAATACATCATTTTTTTGTACCCATACAAAATCTGCTATATTCTGTTCTTCTTCTGAAACAGAATCTTTCGTCAAATCAGCAAGCTGCGCAAAAACTAAATGATAATGCGCTAATCTATTAACATTCTTAACAGTATGAAAAAATAATGCATGAGAAGTAAAATCTAGTGGAATAATTTTCGAGATATTTTTGAAGCCTGTTTCTTCATAAATTTCTTTTTGAACAGTTCGTTCTAATGTGTCACCTTCTTCAATTCCGCCTGTTAAAAATCCGCTCCATTCAGCACTCTTCCACTTGGCCATGAGATATAAGTCTTCGGTCGGATGTTTGATTATTACAGCTATCGGATCTCGTTCAATTATTGGAAGATCTTCTCTATATGAATCATTTACCCCATCTTGATTAACATCAATATCCGGATAAAGTGCTTTAATTTCTTGGATGCTTTTCATCGATATATTGTATCAAAATTCCAATATAAAGATGCGAGTGAAATTATTTGTTGGCCGTCTGGGACGATATTCGAACGAAGACAATTAAATAAAACCCACTCTGATAGAGTGGGTTAAGCGACCGTATAGCCCGTCTCGCGGAATATCTGGTCGCGAGCAAAACAGAGACCATTCATACCCCGAATCTGAAGTTCGCGTCCACGATGGAGAATCCGGTCGATCTTGTACTTCCTCATTCGCAGTGCTGTTGATCCGTTGTTTACTCGAAACTGCGTGAAGTAAGCAACAATGAACGCTGCAGTAAGAGGGTCGAGGTTATCGAGGATACTCACTGCATCCTCGACTTGGAAATCCAATACTCGCTTGGCGGCAGTCTCGGGATCATCACACTGAGTAATCCTAGTCAACACATTACGCGGAACTTTAAGAGGTAACCGTTCAGTTCTTTCGAGAATAGTCATATTTGAACTCCGAAAAAGATGTGACGCGGCACAATCGGACTAAATTTATAATGTATCTTTTATAGTAATATGTCAAGCTTGCTGTCCGTCATGGACTCGAACGAATTTATTTAAAGAAGGTTCTCCGTCTCATGAAAGATCCTCTCCGTTTCTTTGGTAATCTGCACCATGGTTTCAAGCGCTTCAAGCGGATACTTTCCTCCCGCAGTCTCGTCAGAAAGCATGAGCGCATCTGCACCATCCAACACCGCGTTAGCAATGTCTGAAACTTCAGCACGGGTTGGCTTCTTCGATTCAACCATTGATAGAAGCATCTGGGTTGCAACAATCGCACCTTTGCCGTACCAATGAGCGTGTCTGATAAGATTCTTCTGTACAAAAGGAACTCGTTCCATAGGAATCTCAACTCCGAGATCTCCTCGCGCAACCATGATGGTATCAGAGGCTTGAATGATTTCATCGATATTTTTCAATGCTTGGGCAGTTTCAATCTTTGCGATGAGCTTTGCTCTGTTCCCAACTATTCCCCGGAGCTTTTTCATATCCTCCGCATTCTGCACAAACGATACCGCTATGTATTCCACCCCTTCCGCAAGGGCAAACTCCACATCCCTTAAATCTTTTTCGGTCAGACCGGACATAAGCAGCCTGGTTTCTGGAACGTTAATACCCTTCCTTGAAAACAGAACTCCTCCTCTTAGCACTTCTGCCTTGAAGGTTCGGTCTGTCACCTCAGAAACGGCCAATTCCATCTCTCCGCTCGAAAGATAGATCGGATTTCCAACCTCGAGGCTTTTCATCAAAGCCGGTTCATCCACAAAAATTGATTCAGGTTCGTTCCGAAGGGTGGTGAAAGAAATAATTTCTCCCTTCTTCAATTCCCTGCCTTCCTTTGGCATTTCTCCCACTCGAATCCTTGGACCCTGCAGATCTTGAAGAACCGCAACCGTCTTGCCGAGCTTGTCTGCCTCAGAGAAAAGCACGTTCCGTCTTCTTTTGTATTCTTCAGCCGAACAATGCGAAAAATTCATTCGGGCAACATCCATTCCTCTTAATACCAATCTGGAAAGGGTAACTGCATCTTCGGAATTCGGGCCAATGGTGGCGATAATTTTTGTTTTCATTGTTTCCAAGAGTAACTCATTTAAAATAATTTGGCGATATTGACTTTAGTCTGTGGAAGAAACATAATCGTGCACGGAACGTTCGATGCCCCCTCCTACTCCGAGGCTTGCTCGTGGCGAAAATCACCATGCTCACCCCGCGTCCTGGATTCACCACCGTGTATATCCACGACGTACCGGAAACAAACACCGAACACATCACTAACGTTCTTCCGAAATTCGCATACGAACGCGTGTGCGAACTCCTCCACGCCCATCCGGAGTGGGAGACGGTCACGGACATCACGAAGAGTGCAGAGCGGAAATCTCCCATCAAGGTCGAATACGGCCGCGATGAATTTCTGGAGATGCATTCCACGGGCATCCTGACCCCCAGCAACTAAGCTGGGCTTTTTATTTGACAAACATTCGTATCTGTTTAATTATATAAATCAGAGTAATCACCCGAACGGAGGGATATCCATGCACGAAAGCAATTTCTTTAGGATGGGAATCCTGCTGGTCCTGGCTGGTCTTTCCTTGGTATACGGTTGGTATATGCCGAATCAAGGGGCCCTCATGGCAGCAAGATATTCCTGGGCTGTGCTGCCTCATCTGTGGAAACGTGCCGCCGGAGTAAATGTGTTGCTTGTCGTCGGGCTCTACTTGGAGTATGTAGAAGTAGGGAAACCGATCGAAGGAAAGCTCTTGCTTGCAATATTCCTTCTGGTCAACATCCCGATGATGGCGGGAGCATATCTCCAAATATGGCTCTTCCGGAAAAAGTATAGGTTGTGGTCCAGGTGACCGCAGCTTTTTTTATTTCGCTTTCCTTCCCAAGTTATACACGCACCTCTTCAACCTTTCCCTTCTCCACATTCCAAAGTGTTTCAAGTATCCGAATTTATGAACGCGAATCGGACCAAATCCGGCAAACCAAAGGATTCCTTTTCTCAGTTCGTTTGTGGTATCTCCAAAGACAAGCCATTGAATGATAGGGGCAGTATCTGAAGTGATGATCATTGAAGCGGACTTTCCTTTCATTAATCGTTTCCACATATATCCGCCGTGGATAAAATTGTATGCAAATCCCGGAAGCCAGACTCGGTCAAACAAACCCTTCAAAAGAGCGGGCATGGTAGACCACCAGGAAGGATAGAACACCACGAAGTGATCCGCCCATAACACATTTTCCTGGAAAGCTTTGAGATCTGGTTCGAGTTCCTGAATGGTTTTGTATCCGTGATGAAGGATGGGGTCAAAGTTCATCTCTCCGATATTCATTCTTCGAACTTCCCTGCCTTTTTCAAGCGCGCCCCGTTCGTATTCAGAAGCAAGGGTTCCGTTCAGACTGTCCGCATCAGGATGGCCCATCAGAATAAAGACCTTATTCCGTTTTTTAAAGAAATTAAACATCCTACTGCATCATAATCTTCTGGAAATCACTCTGGTGTTCCCGCATGACTTCCATAGTCGCTTTCATTTCATCCTGGCCGGACTTCTTCCGCTTTTCCACCTCTTCCCCTATCTTTTTAAAGAAATCCGGATTCTTTTCAAGGAGCGCCATGATCTTTTGCTGCTCTGCTTCAGGCACTCCTTTCATCTTGGACTTAAGCATTTGCTTAAGCATGAAGTTTTGAAATATTCCCATTTCCACATTATACGACTTTTGCCCCTTGAAGACAAAACAGATTGTGTGGTATATGATAGATAGGTATACGTTAGTATTAAATAAAACTATATATTATGGTTAGAACAGCAAACCCGGCATTACTCAAACCTATGAATCTTTCTGCAGAACTCGAAGCAGTCGTAGGAAAGGGACCAATGCCACGTTCTCAGGTTGTAAAGAAGATGTGGGAATACATCAAGAAGCATGACCTTCAGAACCCAGCAAACAAGCGAAACATCTTTGCGGATGACAACTTGCGACCTGTATTCGGTGGAAAGGACGAAGTCACCATGTTTGAAATGACGAAGCTCGCTTCGGCGCATATGAAATAATCAGGATCCTCCTGAACCAAAACATCCCATCTTTCGGTGGGATGTTTTGCGTATATCTGGACTGGGGATAGCATTTTATTGTCTTATGGCTTATTGCAGTATACTGAATGGGTACACGTTAATTTATAATTTATATTCATGAAAAAACTTTTAGCCGCTGGAGCAGTTATGTCGGTACTGTATGCCGCACCGTTTGCATTTGTAGCTGCAGATACTACTCAAGTAGCAGCTCCGGTAGTAGCCGCAACTACCATAACTTCGGATCAGAAAACACAGATGCTTATTGATCGCAGAGATGCAAGAAAAGCTGCCCGTGCCGCAAGACTTCAAAAACTTTTGGCCCCAGCGAAATAATCTTCTGATACCGATAAAAACACTCTGAGAAACCAGAGTGTTTTTTGTTATTAAAAAAGCACAACCAAGAGTAAACCAAACAATTCTATTTCCCCTGCCCGTAGTACTTCTTCAATTGCGTCACGTGGTCTTTATAGTTGTCCGTACAGATAATGTTTCCTTTCTGATCATTGAAATAAAAGAGGCATGAAGTTTTAATGGGATTCAAAGCCGCGAGGATCGCCGCCACCGAAGGATTGGCAATAGCGGTAGGAGGAAGTCCTTCATGCTGGTACGTATTGTATGGAGATTTGATGTATTTATCCGCCGGGGTCACCTCAGGCCACCAAACTTTGCTTGGGCGGCCTGTAGACTTTGCATACTGAAGTGTCGAATCCACCTGCAGGTTCATGTGCGTAAACAACCTGTTCCAGAGAATGCCCGATACCAGTCTCATATCCTCGGTTCCAAGAGTTTCTCTTTGAATAATGGAAGCAACGTTCAGCGCCTGTTCGAGAGGCACTACGCTTTCGGTGGAGGCGCCGTAATGCGAAAGAACTTCTTCGGTGAATCGGTCGTTCACCATTTTCTGCACATCTGCAGGAGTGGCATCCGATGGAACGACGTATGAATCCGGAAGGAAAGATCCTTCAAACATCGGGAGGTCTGAAGTTGGTTTTGCGGTCATAAAGGCAAGCTGTTCGGCATTGGTCCAATCCAGAGCTTTGCCGAACACGCTCGCCACCTGCTCCTTTCGAAGACCTGCGTTGATGGTCACCACGCGCTCACCGGCTGTGGCAAAGCTCTGGTACAGCGGAAGATTTGCAATGAAGTTCGCAACATTTGCAAACGCAGCCCATAAAATGTTCTTCAC
>JAQBQW010000013.1 GCA_028286805.1 Parcubacteria group bacterium
GGGAACTATCATCGCAAAGAAAACTGCTTCCGGTATTGAAATGCCTTTCTCCAAGACACTCAAAGGAAGATTCCTTGCTCAGGATGTGGTGAATGCAGACGGAAGCCTTATCTTCAAGAAGGGACACTTCGTCACCAAGCACGACGGACAGGTTATCGATGACGCCAAAGTCCAAGCAGTTGAAGTTCGTTCTCCAATGGCATGTAAATCACTGCACGGAGTCTGCATCAAATGCTACGGAGCGGATCTCGGAACCAACAAAGTGGTTGAACTCGGAGAAGCGGTTGGAACAGTTGCAGCTCAAGCTATCGGTGAACCTGGAACCCAGCTCACCATGCGTACCTTCCACGCCGGAGGAGTTGCCGCAGCAGGTGGAGACATCACTGCCGGACTTCCCCGCGTTGAAGAAATCTTCGAAAAGCGTAAACCAAAGAACCCAGCTGCCATTTCGCACCTGGACGGAACTATCACCGAAATCCGCATGGACGGTTCAGACCGCATCATTGTTGTTGCTCCTGAACTCGGTGAAGTTAAAACAAAGAAACTAGATAACGAATATAAGGTTGGTCCAACCCGAAGCATTTTGGTCCGCGTTGGAACAGATGTGAAGAAGGGGCAGTTGCTCACAGACGGTTCTGCAGATCTCGACGAACTGTTCAGATACTCCGGACGTGAAAATACAGAGAAATACATCATTCACGAAGTTTCGAAATTGTATGAACTCCAGGGAGCTGCCGTTTCGCACAAGCACATCGAACTCATCGTTCGCCAGATGTTTGCCCGTAAACGAATCAAGGATGCGGGAGATACGCACTTCACCCGCGGAGATCTCGTTGAAGTCGCAGACTACGTCGAAGCAAACGAACTTGCAAAGGGTAATGGTAAGGAAGAAGCCAAGGCGGATTCCGTTATCATGGGTATCTCTGAAGTTTCCCTCTCGCGTTCATCATTCCTCTCAGCCGCATCATTCCAGCACACTCCCCGTGTTCTTATTCAGGCCGCTATTCGCGGAGCTGAAGACGAACTCCTTGGTCTCAAGGAAAACGTTATCATCGGTCGTTTGATTCCTGCAGGTACCGGCTTTAAGGGCGGGTATAAAGAAAAACTCATATGCGAGGGACAGTCGACACCATCAAAGAACGTCTAGATATAGTTGAAGTTGTCAGTGCGTACGTAAAACTCGAAAAGGCCGGACAAAACTACAAGGGAAGATGCCCGTTCCATTCCGAGAAAACCGCATCATTCTTCGTCTCGCCCGAACGCCAAAACTATTATTGTTTTGGCTGCGGAGCCAAAGGAGATATCTTCACCATTGTCTCTGCATTGGACGGGCTCGATTTCAAAGACGCTCTCCGGCTTCTTGCCGAACGGGCTGGAGTCGAGGTCACCAACGAAAAAGGGGAATCGAAAGACGAGAAAGACAAACTGTATTCAACGCTCGAGGAAGCGTGCTCGTTCTTCCAGGGTGAATTGAAAAAGTATCCCGAGATAGAGAAATACCTGAAAGAAAGGGGAATTGAAGATTCCACAATCCAAGACTTCCGCATTGGAGTGGCGCCAGACGAATGGCGCGCTACTTCAGCGTATCTTCAGAGTGTGGGACACTCGAAAGAAACCCTTCTCAGAGTTGGACTGATCAAACAGCCAGAGAAAACTGAAACTAATACCGAAGCAACCCCGTACGATGTCTTTCGCGGACGAATCATGTTCCCCATCTTTGATCCCAGTGGAAGAGTTATCGCATTCTCTGGGCGTGCCATTGATCCGGATGCTCCTGCAAAATACTTGAATAGCCCTGAAACAGTACTCTTCCGAAAGAGCGAAATCCTGTACGGCCTGGATAAAGCCAAGGATGATATCCGCAAGAAGAATTATGCCGTTCTTGTTGAAGGGCAAATAGATCTGGTTCTTTCGCATCAGGCGGGAGTAAAAAATACGGTGGCTTCTTCCGGAACCGCATTTACCCAGGACCACTTCGAAAGATTGAAGAGATTGTCTTCCCGCATCATCCTCGCATTCGATGGAGACACTGCTGGAAAGAAAGCAGCGGAGAAGAGCGCCCTTATCGGCCTCTCTTTGGGAATGGAGGTAAAGATCGCGGAGCTGCCCGAAGGGAAAGATCCGGCGGATTTGGTGAAGAAAGACATCGAATCCTGGAAGGAAGTCCTCAGAACTTCAGTGCATGCCATCGAATACGCTCTCAGGAATATCCTGGCCACGGAAAAAGATGCGCGGAAATCAGGGAAGCTCGTCTTTCAGCAGGTATTGCCCCTTGTTGTGTTGCTCCATAGCGCAATTGAAAGATCTCATTTCGTATCCCTCATTTCAAGATTAACCGGGATCAGGGAAGAGGTTATTTGGGACGATTTGAAGCAGATCAAGGTTCCGCAAATTGCAGAGAAGACACTCGAAGAAACATATGGTATAGTTGAGGATAAAGAAAAGCTTTCGCGAAAAGACACAATAAAGAAGAGGTTGGAAGAGCTTGTTCTTTGGAAGAAAGAGGTCCCCGATACGTCATCTGATAGCGAAAGAATGTTAGGCGAAGAAAAAGAACTCGAGAGACATTATCTTATTCTCGATCTCGAAGAAAAGAGAAAAGAGCTTCAGATGCGGGCGGGGCAAGGCGAGGATGTTTTTTTAGAAATTGAGAAGATAAATAAAGAACTCGACATCCATAAAAGAAAATCGTTTTAATGAAAAAAACCCACAAACAAAAGAATACAAAACGACCGGTTGCAAAAAAGTCACCAAAGAAAGTCGTTGCCAAGAAACCTCTTAAGAAAGCAGCAAAATCTAAAAAAGCCGCGCCAAAGAAAGCCGTAAAAGCAAAGAAAGAAGCCGTAAAAAAGGTTCCTCGCTCAAAAAAAGCCGTCGACGACGCTATCCGAATGGAGCGTCTGACCTCTCGCGGCAAAGACAAGGGATTCGTCACTTATGACGAAATCTTGAAGGAATTCCCAACCGTCGAAGAAGACATTTCTTTCCTGACCGACCTCTATGACAAACTCCATACCCTTGGAATAGATATCCTCGAAGGAGGCGGTCTCCTCGAAATGCCCGTGGAAGACCATGGCAAGAAATACTCGTACAGCAAATCTGATTCTGCATACGATTCCATTCAGATGTATCTGAAAGAAATCGGACAATATCCTCTTATTTCCGGAGGAATGGAAAAAGAACTGGCCAAAAGAATTGAAGCGGGAGACGAAGAAGCCAAGAACCTCTTAGCTAAAGCAAACCTCCGTTTGGTGGTTTCGATTGCCAAGAAGTATGCCAACCGTTCGCCAGATTTAACACTCCTAGACCTCATCCAGGAAGGAAACCTCGGTCTCTTTAAAGCGGTGGATAAGTTCGATTGGAACAAGGGATTTAAATTCTCCACATACGCTACCTGGTGGATCAGACAAGCCATCACCCGTGCCCTGGCAGACCAGTCTCGAACCATTCGTGTTCCCGTGCACATGGTGGAAACCATTGCTAAATACAAACAGGTTGTGCGCCGTTTAACCCAGGATTTAGGACGTGAACCATTGGCTGAAGAAATTGCCATGGAAATGAACCTCGATGTTGATAAGGTGTACCAGATTGAAAAGATCGACCAGTCTACCGTTTCTCTCGAAAGCCCCGTTGGAGATGATGGAGATGACGGCAAGTCTAAGCTCGGAGATTTTCTTGCGGATGATAAAATCCTTTCTCCGGATCAGGAATCTTCCCGCAGAATTATCCAGGATCAGGTCAAAGAAATTTTGGCAGACCTTCCTCCTAAGGAACGAAAGATTTTGGAAATGAGGCACGGTCTCTTGGACGGATATACCCACACCCTCGAAGAAGTTGGAAAGGTGTTTGGAGTTACCCGCGAACGTATCCGTCAGATTGAAGCTAAGGCGCATGAAAAGATTAGACAGCACGATAAGATAAACAGATTAAGGGGATACTAGAATAAGTAGGAAGGGCGGGACCACGTGAAGTGATCCCGCCCTTTTTGTTGGCCTGACGGAAGATCCGTCAGATGCGCTTGCCTTCGTTCTTGAAGACGTTCCAGTCTGGTGCACCACCGTGCACAGCGAGGAGAAGAGTCCTGCTCACCTTATGCAACGTTCACCCCCTGGAGAAGGATCATGCCTCGGCATCTCAGTACGAGTTCCTTGGCCTATTAATTTAAGCATGTATTCGAATAAATAAAAAGACCAGTCCTGGATAGGAGAGGTCAGATGGTATCGTAGAAGAAGATAATATAGAGCGCCAGTGCAAGCGAGCTGCCGATGATAATCACCTTCAGCCGTATTCCCTTCCTCGGGTTGTTTGCTAACCAGAATCCGCCTGCGATGAAGATGGAAATGCAAACGAACAAAATGATGTCAATGCCGTTTGCATACCACAGCTCTCTCAATAGAGCTCCCATAATTAACCTCGAGATGGGTTTTTAGTTCAGAAAGAGATAGGCGATGAGACCAGCGGTAACGGCGCAACCTCCCGAGAGGATTCGGCATAGCAGCTTGCCGCAGCTCGCAAACTTCGCAATTACTGCGAACAGGATGCATGCTGCGATGAGGCACCAGATCATATACTTGGCCAATTCAAAGTATTGCATGAGAATGCCTCACGTGTGGGTTCTGCAAAGACATTACCCCTCACCGTTGTATTCGTCAATAGAGGGTCCGTGTTAGAATTACCATATGAAAGAAGATCTCTTCCTCAAGCGGTACAAAGAGCTGAACAAGGGCCAGAAAGAGGCTGTGGACACCATAGAAGGGCCCGTCATGGTTATCGCCGGTCCAGGAACGGGCAAGACCACCGTTTTAACCCTTCGCATTGCAAACATTCTCCGAAACACGGACACTCCTCCAGATGGAATTCTTGCTTTAACTTTTACCGATTCGGGAGTGGTTTCGATGCGAAGAAAATTGGTCTCGATGATCGGCCCGGCGGCGTATCGCGTGGGAATCTATACTTTCCACGGATTTGCCGAGGAAATAATCAGCAAACACGCGGAATATTTTCCTCGAATTCTTGGAGGAAGCGTGGCAACCGAATCCGAAAAGCTTTCCATCCTTGAAGATGCTATTCAATCCGGCACCTTTGAACTGATCCGCCCCTTTGGTTCTCCTTTGCATTATGTTCGAGGTGCGCTTCATACTATTTCAGATTTGAAACGGGATGCAGTCTCTCCGCAAGGATTATTGGATGTATTGATTCGTGAAGAACAAAGCATTTTATTCAAAGAAGACTTAAAACACGAGAAAGGCAAGTATGCAGGAGAAATTAAATCCGCATACAAGGATGCGTTGAAAAACATTGCCAAAAACAGGGAACTGGCTTCTTTGTATGAAGCGTATGAGAAGGGATTGTCCGAAAAGAATCTCTATGACTTCGACGATATGCTCCTTGAACTTCTGCGCGCCTTCAAAGAACATCCAGACT
>JAQBQW010000005.1 GCA_028286805.1 Parcubacteria group bacterium
CCGTTACTGCTGCAAGGGATACATCTGAAACGAACTGTTTTCTTTTCTCCACCAAATCCAAAAGAAGATCCAGAGGACCCTCGAAAACGATTGTTTTTACTTTATAGTTGAGCCGGTCCATTTCCCCGTATTATATCTTTTTGACAACAAAAAAGCCCACAGCGTTTGCTGGGGCCGCAGGTCTGGCAGACCGGTTTGTCTGCCAGACCGAGGTTCTTCATCCCTTCTGATTGAAGGGGTCATACGTAAACACGTCCCACGTCAGCGCCTTCATGACGACCGTCGAATCGATCGTAGTGTAGTGGATCTCGAATCGAATCGTTGCGGTTCCGATGGCGGAGCCGTACACGCGTGGAAATATCGTGTATTCGTCGAGGCCAGTGGCGCAGACGGTGGAGATGAACGGATGACTCCACTCGACGCCGTCCGAACGCGCCGTGCCTGAATTCGAGTAGATCACCAGATCGGTGATCTTGCTGCCCGCTGGAATGCATGCGACGACCTTGTTGGGTCCGGTTCCGCCGAACGGAATCGAGATCCATGGCATTGGCGCAGAGAACGTTGCGACGGGCGCCTTGGTTGTCGAATCAGCGGATACCGGCGATGTCGGTCCGTAGTAGTTGATCTCGGTGCACGCGGTCGTGCTGAATGTGGCCAAGATGGACGCTACGACGAGGACTGCGAAGCGAGTGGGCTTCATTTGTCTTGGGGATGAAAATGTAGAGATCATTCTGGCACGAAATGTGCCCCATCTATCTGGATGTTATATTAGCACGTTTAGTATGAAAAGTCAAGGTTGTTATAACCCGAGTTCCTTGAGTTGTTTTCGAGAAACTTCAGCCGGAGAATCCATCATCAAATCTTTACCCTCCCCTGTCTTAGGAAATGCGATCACCTCGCGAATGTTCGGTTCACCTTGAAGGAGCATCATCAGACGGTCAAAGCCCCAGGCAATACCACCGTGCGGCGGAGTGCCGGATGCAAGCGCTTTCAACATGTGTCCGAAGTTCTTTTCGATCTGTTCTGGCTTGTATCCGATAATTTCAAATACGGACTGCAATGCTTCCGGAGTATGGTTTCGAATGCTTCCTCCCCCGACTTCAAAGCCGTTTAAAACGATATCGTATTGCGCGGCAAGAATGTCTCCGACATTTTCTTTCTTTAATAACCACTCGTGCTGTTCCGGTTTGGATGCGGAAAACGGATTGTGCGTAAAGGTCCACTCGCCTTCTCCTTCGTTATGGTCTGCGGTTTTTGTGCTTTCGAAGAATGGAAAATCTATTACCCAGCAAAATGCGAGAAGATTCGGATCCTCTTTGTTTTCTCGGATGTCCGGACGGTCATTTCCGTATTTTTCCATTGCTTCCTTGTATGGAATCCGTGGGAACGGAATGCTTTGGATTTTCTTTTCCGGATAAAGCGTAGAAACGATTTCAATCAAAAGCTTTTCGGTGAGGTTTATGACGTCTTCTTCCTGTACGAAACTCATCTCGAGGTCGAGCTGGGTAAATTCCGGCTGACGGTCTCCGCGAGTGTCTTCGTCTCGCATGCAGCGGGCAAACTGGAAATACTTTTCAAAGCCCGCTGTCATCAGAAGCTGCTTGTACTGCTGGGGAGATTGTGGAAGGGCGTAAAACTTTCCGGGATGAAGTCTGGCGGGAACAATATAGTCTCTGGCTCCTTCGGGAGTGGATTTTGTTAAGTATGGAGTTTCGATTTCAGCGAAGCCTTCATTGTCTAACATATCTCGAACAAGTTTTGCTACCTTGTGCCGCATGACAATGTTCTTCTGCAGCCGTGAGCGACGAAGATCCAAGTAACGATATGTTAAACGAGATTCATCTCCGATTTCTTTTCCATCCGAACTGATATCAAATGCTGGAGTTTCAGCTTTGTTTAAAACGATCATGGAAACAACTTCGAGTTCGATATCTCCATTGGTTTCTCCTGCCTTTTTATTTATCTCCGGACGTTCGTTTACAATGCCTTGAATTTCAACTACCCATTCAGGACGGATTTCCTTCGCCACTTCGATTGCTTCTGCGTGGTTAGGAAGAACAACGGATTGAACTTTTCCGGTGATATCTCGCAGATCAAGGAAGACCATCTTTCCCTGGTCTCGGCGAACGTCCACCCAGCCCTTGATGCTGACCTCACTCCCCTTTTTTGCGGATAAATCTTTAATGTATGTTCGTTCCATGTTATTCGTGATGAATTAAACCAACTTTCTCTCGTACTTCGATCATCTTCTTGTGCACCACTCCTCTTATCTTTTTTCCTCCTTCGGAAATGATTCGTTCAACTTCTTCCGGCTTGGATTCCCATTCAGCTCGTCTTTCACGCATTGGACCGATAAACGTCTTGAGGTCTGTAATTAATGCTTCCTTTAAATCTTTGTATTTGCCAGCTTTTTCTTCATAGAGTGCATCTAAAGATGCTTTGTCTTTGAGTAGAGAGTGAATTGCATATACATTCTCCGGTCTTCCTCCGCTTGAATCGGTAACGATAGACATCACCGCCTTTTCAATCTCTTCGTCTGTGGCAAACAATGGAATGGTATTTTTGTAGCTCTTGCTCATCTTCTGTCCGTCTGTTCCGGGAACCGTTGCCATGTTTTCCATAATTAATCCCCCTGGAAGTTTAAAGGTTTCCCCAAAAGCGTTATTAAATTTTTCTGCGGTGTCTCGAGCAATTTCCACATGCTGTTTCTGGTCTTTGCCAACGGGAACGAGGTCTGCATCATGGATGAGGATATCCGCACTCATAAGGAGCGGATAGTTGAATACCCCGACATTGATTTCCTTGTTCTTTGCTTCTGAATCCTTGAAAGCGTGTGCCCGCATTAAATACGGCATGGTGGTGACGCAGCTGAAGATCCAAGAGAGTTCTGCAACATGAGGAATATCAGATTGAAGGAAAAGTGTAGTTTTGTTCGGATCGAGTCCGATTCCAAGAAAATCCAATACGACATCTTTTGAATTTTGTTTTAGGTCTTCGGGATTTTGAACGGTAGTGAGAGCATGAAGGTTTGCCACGAAGATGCGAGCTTCATGTTCGTCCTGCAAATCGACAAATTGCTTCATTGCGCCGAAATAATTTCCGATGTGGGGTTTTCCGCTGGCTTGGATGCCAGAAACCAGGATCTTTTTGTTTGCCATTAACGAATATGCTACCACAGACAGGGGGTTTTGTAAGGAGAGAGATTATTCTTCTTGTATGGCGCTTTGGCTAATTATGTGGTATTGTTTTTAACCTATGTTACAACTCACAAAAAAGATCTGGGGCATTTATAAGCCATTTCACGCTGTGGTTGGATGGATGTTTTTCTTATTGTTCGTTACCACGGGACTGGATTTTGTTTGGCCATATATTTACGGAAAAACATTGGACTCGGT
>JAQBQW010000014.1 GCA_028286805.1 Parcubacteria group bacterium
TATAAAAACCACCCTTCCGATCGAAGGGTGGTTTTTATATATCTACCTACGCAATAGGATTCTGTCCGCGGATGAGGCGAATGAGAATCATAATGATCGCGACGACAAGGAGAACATGGATGAAACCTCCAAGCGTATACGAGGTTACCAAACCAAGGAGCCAAAGGACCAAAAGTATAATTGCAATTGTTGTAAGCATCTGAGTATTTAAGTAATTAATGGGTGCACACATATATAGACGTTCCTTTTATTAAAGTATTACAAGCCTTGAAATTAGGCATTAAATAAGTATGATAACAATTCTATGCAGTCCACATTAAAGAAATGGGCCCCTCTCTTGGTGATGAGCTTGGCTCTGGCAGTTATTGTGCTCGACACCACTATTTTAAACGTGACGCTGAGGACGATTATCTCGGACCTTGATACCACTATCCAGAAAATTCAGTGGGTCATTACGGCGTATTCGTTAATCCTCGCTGCATTTACCATCACCGGCGGAAGACTCGGAGATTTGTATGGACGAAAGAAGATGTTTATCACAGGAGCTGTTATCTTCGCGGTCGGATCTTTCATTACCTCTATCGCGCATTCAGTCGGAGTGTTGATTATCGGTGAAGCGATTATCGAAGGTATCGGTGCTGCGCTGATGATGCCCGCCACCGTTTCCCTGCTGCGTTCTTGCTATAAGGGCCGGGATCTTGCACTCGCATTCGGAATCTGGGGAGGAATTGCTTCGGCTTCGGCCGCACTCGGTCCGGTTATCGGAGGCTGGCTCTCGACCAGCTACAGCTGGCGCTGGGCGTTCAGAGTCAATATTTTTGTGGTTATTCTTTTGATCGCCGGTTCGTATCTTCTGACCGAGTCAAAGGATAATCGAAAACCCGAACTCGATGTTGTTGGCGTTATTTTGTCTGCATTGGGATTGCTTTCGATCGTTTTCGGTTTCATCGAGGCTTCGACATACGGCTGGTTCAAAGCCAAGGAAGCGTTCATGATATTTGGCCACGCGCTTAACATTGGCTCACTTTCGGTTACCCCTTTCTTTATCATCCTCGGTATTGTTATCCTCGGCCTTTTCGCCCTCTGGGAAAAAAGACGGGAGGACAATGGACATACTCCACTCGTTTCTTTGTCTCTTTTCTCAAACAGGGAATTTATCGTTGCCGCCCTCATTACGGGAGTCTTGTTCTTGTGCCAGATGGGAGTGTCGTTCTCGATTCCAATTTATTTCCAGTCTGTCCTCGGTCTCGATCCATTGCACACAGGACTTGCGCTGATCCCGATGTCCATCGTTATTTTGGTGGCAGCGCCGCTGTCTGCATGGCTCGTTAAATTTATTTCTCCAAAGCATATTATCCAAATGGGAGTAATGATTCTCATGCTCGGTTTCTTCGTTATGGAGCAGAGCCTGCACCTTGGCGCCACTCAATGGTCTCTCGCACCCGGATTTATGCTCTTCGGATTTGGCATGGGTCTCATGATGGGACAAACCAATACTCTGGCACTCTCCGCAGTTCCCGTTGAAGCGGCAGGGGAAGCGGCCGGGGTGAACAACACGTTCAGACAGGTGGGAGGATCTCTCGGTTCCGCCATTATCGGTTCGATCATGCTCTCTGTTATCGGTACCCAATTGGTTTCTGGTGTGAAGGCCAGTGCGGTTATCCCACGGGCGCAGAAACCTCTCATTGCAGAAGCGGTAGCTGCCCAGACTTCGAATATTGAATTTGGCCAGGCTTCGATTCTTGATTCCGGAAAAGTATCTAAAAAGGTGGGAGAAGAGATAACCCGAATCGCCCACGCTGCCACCATTGACGCTTCCCACACCTCGCTTTCTTTCGGTCTCGGCTTCGCCTTTCTCGCGCTGCTTATTTCCATGTTTTTGCCAAATAGAAAGATTGTGCATGATGAAATTCCCGCGCTTCCAGCTGCTTCACACTAAATAAAAAAAGCCGACGTCATGCGTCAGCGGTTTCGAACCAGGAATCAGGAATGTCTTTCAGGAGAATGCCAAGCCGAACGCATGCGCGGCGTTCCCACTTTGCTCCGAATGACGTATGCCAATTGGGAACAAAGAAGCATCTCCGAATGTATCCAGATTCGAAGATGGTTCGGTAAAAGACTTCGAGCACCTCGGTGCAGTATTGTCCGGGCGGATATTTCTGCATGATCCGGACAATGGCCGTTTCGAACGGCATCTGGTTGAACACGTGGTAGCCTTGTTCTCCGGCCATTCGGATGGCTGCTTCAAGGCGGAGCTTGTTCAGTTCGGGATCGCCCAGCCCTCCGGAGGAAATGGGTCCGCAGACCTGAATGATCTCTTCGTCCACCTCTCTCATTCGAGCAAGGATGGTGATGGCCACCTCCGCCAGAAGGTGGAAGTCCTCTGCGGTTTCGAGCCGCGCCAGTTCTACTTCCGTCCAGTATTGATTGAGCATGGGTCCTCTCTAAGGGTTCTGGTCCATACAATACTGTTTTGTCTTGCGAATGCAACCCTTGAATTAAGCCTCTGTTTGAGCTATTCTGTCTCGTATTGCGGGATCGTCTAATGGTAGGACACCTCCCTCTGGAGGAGGTTATCTTGGTTCGAGTCCAGGTCCCGCAGCCCATGAAAAATCAAGATTTGGTTATCTCTATTTTGATTAGCGCTTTCCTTATTTCTATTTCAATATTTTTTAGATTTGGACTTGATGAATTACAAAAAATATTCAGCATAATTGGGTCATTCTCATTGGGTGTTGCTTTGCTAACTTATTTTCACAAAAAGAAACAAGATGAGTTATTGGCGACTATTGATCAAATCACCTTTTTTCGCAAGGAAATAATTCCTACATATGAAGAGGCACATAAGTTTATACAAAGTAAAAAATCAGACTTCATTATTTCTAGGATTAATTTAGAAACTCCTACCGTAGCTTTTATTAGGGAAAATTTTTCAGTGAATTTTAATCGCCAACTTTCATTAATTATTGATACAGCTAAGAATTATCCGAAGGTGTTTATTGATACAGACATTTTAACTAAGCAAGTTTCAATACTTAACTTATTAGAAGAGTTCTCTTTAAGAGTCATACATCTAAATACTCACGAACACCCTGCTCTCGAGTCAATATATAATGTATTCGTAGAGATCGTTGAAGTAAATGCCTTTGCATTATTATATATGCGCGAGGTTCAAACAGCGAATCCGATATATTCTTCAGTTCTAAAATTATATTTAATCTGGATTAAAAGAATTAGAAAACCACCTTTTTTAATGAAAGGACTGGAAAACTATGGAATTATTACCAAAAAACAAAAAGAGGATTTTTATCAAATGAGAAGGGAAACAAAAGGATTTTAAAAGAAAAGGATTGGGTTTATAAATTAGGTTATAACTCTCGCACTCTGAGTTCGAACATCGTCCCAGACGGCCAGCAAATATTTTGAGTCTTTGGTATAGTTAGAGAAAGCAAGTCACATGGATTACACAATTGAACAATTCAAAAAAGAAGTTAATTCAATATTCAATTTAGATTTTCTAAAATTGGGAAGGAAACCAATTGATCTTGGCAAGTATATGTTTGAATCTTTCTCTAACTTGAGAGTGAATCATTACTTAATAAAATCAAATGATTCTGAGATTTATAATTTCGGGGAAATTGACGAGAAGGATATAGGTGATTTTGTAAATTTTGCTAAAAGTAAATGTTCAGAAATGGGTATTGATTTAACTAATAGATATTGCTTTCTAACTTTAGATCAAGGGTGGGTAGAGCCAGGGACAACATTGAGAGCGGATGGCTGGCATATTGATGGAATGCAGGGGGATGAAATTGAAGTTAAAAAATTAGCAGATATTGAGCTCATTTGGTCTGATTGTCTTCCGACTTCGTTTACTTCTCAAGCTTTTGATATTACAGACATGAATCCTTCCGTTCATAACATTTTTAATTGGCTAGGCAAACAAATTGATGAATCACAGATTGTAATTCCGGACCCTTTCCACTTATATGCGATTAATTCATATCATGTTCATGCTGCAACAAAGGCCATCGAGAAAACATACAGGAGATTTATAAGACTAGCTTATACCCAAACGCCGGTAACCTCAGTTAAAATGACAGTTAATCCACAGATGAGTTATAACTATTCTCATCATGTTACTAGTGGAGAGATTCCAGCTTATCTGAAATAAAGATGTTTGTTCGAATATCGTCACAGACGGCCAGCAAACTTGACATATACATAATTAAATGATATTTTCCTGATCAGAGATCTATTGATTTCACCCTTAACTACAAGAGGAAAAATGGACGAAAAACGGCGTGGTGAAATCGCCTTCCTGCTGGATAAGGCGGAGTTCGGTTATTACCGTCAAGGTCGTGGTGGTCCTTCCGACCAGGTCGTTTCCGCTGCCAAAAGAATTCTAGCAGCCCAAGACGCTCTTGCGACTGCTGAGGAGAAGGCAGATGAAGATGCGCATCGATTGGCTGTGGAATTGGAAAAAGAGGCGTTGCAACCTGGTGTCCTTTCCGCGGAAGAAATCCGTGCTTACATGAATGAGTTAGTGGCAGTCCACCGGATTTCATAGATCTAAACCTTTGCAAGGAACAGATCATGATTAGTTTTCGATTGGCCTCACACTCCCATCGTGAGGGAGTGGAGATAGTAGAAATCCTTGTGGATGGAGTGGTGGTTGCGGTTCTCTATCCCGATGGTGAAAAACAAATCAAGCTCGTTAGTGCCCATTTACAAGGCGCGGGAGACAAACGTGGAGTGGCCCCCCATGTGATGATCAGTGATCATGTAGGAGAGTCAGTCCCGATCCCTGACATAACTCTGACCTTCGATCCCCGTTCTTATGGAATCATGGGAGGAATGCTTGTCCGAGATAAGGATTGAGAGTTGCATAATACCCGGAGATAATATCGATGGGTTTTTTATTTGGACAAAACCGTTCGAACATCGTCCCAAACAGCCAGTAAATTTGGCCATTTTAAAAATATTGATTTTTTTGACTAATTCAGTCCTCCTAAAGATGTTAAAGCTCCAAAATATTGTATAATTACATTTATGACGACAATAAACCCCTGGATTAATTTTAATGGAAATACCGAGGAAGCTTTTGATTTTTATAGATCTGTTTTTGGCGGCGAGTTTACAAGAATAACTCGTTTCAAAGATATTGCTGGTCCGGAATTCTCGGTTGGAGAGACGGATGCGAACAAAATTATGCAGATTATTTTGCCTATAAGTAGCACTCAGGTGTTAATAGGAAACGACGTGCCTGAATTTATGGGAAAAGTGAGCGAAAACGAAAACAGAAGTAAGATACATGTGGGTGTAGATAGCAAAGAAGAAGCCAAAAAGATATTCGATGGACTTTCTGTCGGAGGACAAGTGGAGGTGCCGATCAGTGACGGTGCATGGGGGACACACGTCGGCATGTTCAGAGACAAATACGGCATTGAGTGGATTATAGAATTTGATCCAAAAGTTCCAACAGGTCCTGATATTGTCTAAGAATATAGAATAGTTCCCACTTAGTATGGCGTAGCCAGCTCGCAAGTTTGACTTCCGCTCAATTAGGTGTACTTTTAATACATGAAAACAAAACCCATCGTTGTTGGAATAATCATTATTATTTTACTCGGACTTGGGTACTGCTATTCAACTCGTGAATCTTCAATAAAACAGTCTCCATTTGTCGAAGTTAAAGAACTTGGCATTACATTTACAGTACCAGAAGACATTAAAGATCTTACATACACAATTAAAACATTGAATGGAGGATTGGGAAAAGCGGCATATTTTTCAACTGAAAGCCTCAGCCAAATCGGAGGTAAATACTGTACGTCTGCTGAAGGAGCTCTCGGAATAGTTCAGGTGGCAGATATTAATAAGGTTAAGGGGCATGAAGATGAATTAAGGCTGGGTTCTCTCATAAAAACTTTGGGTGTTACAGGTGTGTATTACACTCACCCTCAGGCCACGTGTTCAGAGAGTAAAACAGGTATAGATTTAGCAATGAAACAAATTGCGTCTTTCCAAAAATCGATTAAAACTGTTGCATTAATTCCTGCTGAATAGTATCCAAGGCGAACACCTCGCAAAGGTATGGTATTGTAAATAGCATGAAAAACATAAAAATAATTGTAGCCACGATTCTGGTCATCGGTATTATTCTCGGAGGATACTTCTTTGCTAAAAATAAAGGCTTTTTTGCTGAATCACAGATATACACCAATGCATCATTCGGATACTCTATTAATATTGAAAAGGGATATGAATACTTAGAACTAAAGAGTGCACCGGGGCATGTGACCATTCATAATCCAAACACCAGAGACAATCAGCTCGATATAAACGTTTCTGCTCCAACGAGTGGTGGCGCAGTACCAAATGGAACTACTTTAATCGATGGGGAAACAGCTAAAATATATATTGGTACTGATGAACACGGAATAAACAGAAAAAGCTATGAGGTTATTCACAAGGGAATGAATTACGATATAACCTTTGCTCCCCTTGACGATTCCCGACTTGAAGCCATGGCAAGATCATTCCGTTTTGCTAAGTAATCCTGTTCGAGCACTGTCCCAGACCAAGCTCATGCTATTCTGTCTATATGAAAAGAAAACAAGTCATTAGAATTGTGACGTGGTCGACAGCTGCTCTTGTCATCCCGATTCTCGGACAGTTGCTTGTGAGCGGATGGAATTGGGGTCCTGGAGACTTTGTCTTCGCTTGGGTATTTTTCAATATCCTTGGTCTCACATATACATTCGTAACCAACAAGATTGTTCATCGCGGAAGCAAGATTGCGGCGGGGATACTCGTGATCGCAATCTTCGCTTTCATCTGGATCATGCTCGCTACGGGATAAACGTTTCAATACCCATCGGGCCAGATCGTATATATCCAGGCTCTAACTGACTGGAATTTTATATACTCATCATCTTTCCGTCATTATACCGAGTATACTTAGCCTATGAGAATCCTTATTATCGAAGATAATGAAAAGCTGGCGAAATCTCTCAAAAAAGGCCTCGAAGCTGAAGGTTTTGTCGCCGATTACCTTACAGATGGGGAATCAGGCTTTCGACGGATTGAAGCCACGGGAGATACCTATGAGGTGGTTATTCTTGATCGAATGCTCCCGCGAATGGAAGGTGTTGAAATAAGTAAACAGCTTCGAGCAAAAGGCATCAGTATTCCTATACTTATGCTTACAGCCAAAGATACAACCCGCGACAAGGTCGAAGGATTGTATGGAGGAGCCGATGACTATCTGGTAAAGCCGTTTGCCTGGGATGAGCTTTTGGCCCGGCTCCGCGCATTGCTTCGGCGGTCAGAGACCACCTATGTCGATGAAATAAAAGTAGGAGAACTTGTTCTTAATCCGAACACCCATCGTGTTACCCAACGCGGCAAAGAAATACAGCTGACTCAAAAAGAGTATACGATCCTATCCTACTTCATGAAGAATCAGGACAATGTGATCTCCCGTCAGGAGATTCTCGATCATGCTTGGGATTACGAGTTCACGAGCTTCTCAAATTTGGTGGATGTGAAGATTAAAAATCTTCGAAAGAAAATTGGCGATACGAACGGAATGTTGATCGAAACGGTTCGAGGGGTCGGTTACCGTTTAAATGAAAAATAATGTTTACACACGCGCGCATCAAGCTCACCGCATTCTATCTTCTCATTCTGCTTTGCATTGTCGCTATTTTTAGCGCATTTCTTTATCACTATACTGCCCAGCATATTCAAGATAGCGTAGAAGAAAATACGGCTACCACGCAGGTTCAGCACCATATTGCAGACGGAGCTATCGATAATCTACAGACGACACTTTTTACCGGAGACGCGGCGATTCTTCTTGTCGCGGGTGTTCTCGCGTACTTCTTGGCGGGTAAGACGCTGCGGCCGATACAAGACGCGCATGACGCACAGGTTCAATTTAGCGCTAATGCATCTCACGAACTGCGCACCCCTTTATCAGTTATGAAGACGGAAAATGAGCTGTTTATTAGAGACAAGGAGCATTCATCTGAAGCAAGAGCATTGGCAGAGAGTAACCTGGAAGAAGTAAACCGCATGTCTGCGATGGTTGAAAATCTTCTTATCATGGCGCGGAACAATAAAGAGGATGCCACCAAGGACTTTGCCAAAACAGACGTATCCCGGATTTTGAAGAGAGCAATGGATATACAGACGGATGCGGCCAAAGCAAAAGGTCTTGAAGTCATTGTGGAATTTCATACGCCACTATTTGTCATGGGGAATGAAAAACTTCTTGAGCAAGTATTTACAAATTTGATTCAAAATTCTATAGCATATACGCCATCGGGTACTGTCACCGTCAGGAGCGAAAAGGTGGGTCATTCAGCCGTACTCAGTATTAACGATACCGGCATTGGTATTGCGCATGAAAATATTCCTCATCTCATGAAAGCTTTCTACAAAGCAGACTCATCTCGAACGGTAAATTCAAACGGTGTCGGACTCGGCCTCTCCATCGCAGAAAGTATTGTCCGCATACATAAAGGAACATTGCGTATTCAAAGTATTCTGGGTAAGGGAACAACCGCAGTTGTCACATTTCCATCATTGTGAGTACGTAGAATATGTAGGCTTCACTCTGAAGCTTTATACATTAACTTTACAACTATGAGTAAAAAAGTAACCGCCTTTATGGCGCTTTTACTGGTCGGACTTGGCGGTGCAACAAGCATTGCAATGCAGACTCACGCACAGTCGATTCCACCAGTCGCAACACCAGTCGCTGTCACCTCTTCAACAGCAACTCCCGAGGCTTCAATTCAAGCAGATACTGATACGGAAACCAATGACGATGGTCCCGCAACAGTTTCTAATCAAAAGGATACTCAGGAACAAGGAGAAAATACGACAGCTGACCAAAATGAGGTCGAAGACGCAAACTAGTCTTTAACCATGCAAACACCACCCGGATCAATGCGGGTGGTGTTTGTCATGTTTCTGTCATCTGTAAAAGGCATAGTAAACATACATATGTCTTTGAATCAAAAAGTATTCGATCTTATATATGGGCTATCGCACCATTCCGCTATCCTCGATTGGATTGGCATTTTCTGCGCGACATATCTTCAATATATTCTCGGTATCGTGTTGTTGATTCTCCTTTTCTATCCCGCTCGCGAAAAAATTACTCATCGATGGATGCTGGGGTTGTCGGTTCTTTCTGCTTTGGTCTCCCGATATGTTGTGAAGGGTTTGATTGTCTTGGCGTATAAGGAGCCGCGACCTTTTGTGAACTCTTCAACTGTTCATTCTCTTGTTACCACTCTCAAAAGTGAAGATTTGCAGTCGTTTCCGTCGGGCCATACGCTGTTCTTCTTTGCTATCGCCATGATGATCTATTTGTTCGACCGCCGGTTGGGAAAATGGTTTTTCGCCAGTGCTGCCCTGATCGCGCTTGCCCGAGTATATGTGGGCGTACACTGGCCCATTGATATTTTGGCCGGAGCTATTATCGGTACGGTTACGAGCTGGATAATCTATGCTCTGTTTCGCAGGTTCATCAGGTTGTCTTAAATATGAAAAGCATAATCACCATTCCGGGGCTAGGAGGACACCCGAGTGTCTTCAGTCATTACAGATCGCTTTTGCCAGAGTATTCCCTCGGGTTTATTGACCTCATCAATCTAAGCAAAGGAGAGCAATTAATAATTGAGAATATTCATAAAGAAGACCATAAAGTAATTATTCTCGCTAATTGCTATGGGATTCTGCCCGTCCTGCGAAACATCAAAGATCTTGGCTATCGAATAGAGAAGCTTATTATTATCGAGCCGTTTTTTACAGAATTCTATTGGTGGCAATCTTTGGCTAAAAGTATGGCGCGGATGTTTCTCGGTCTTTCCCATTTAACTGATGAGCTGGGACTCACAAGAAAACACTTCAAGAAAGATGTTGATTACATTCATCTTTCTCGCTATCCATTATGGATACAGCCCTTCTTTGACCTTAGTTATCAGACGACCACTGAGTATCTTGAAAAGTTATATGACATCTCCAGTTTTACACTGCCGGAACAGATTAGCATCCCGACTCTCCTTATATTTTCCCCTGGCGGATATAGCCAAAACCCCGTGAGGAGAAACAAGATCATAAGCCACTTCAGTCATGCCACAGTGACTGAAGTGGGGAAGAAAACTCACAATATTGTCACTGTTTCTGAAAAAGAAATTACAAGCGCAATTAATAACTGGCTACAATTATGATCTCTGTTATTATCCCGGCAAAAAATGAAGAGAAACTTATCAAACTTCTTCTTGATTCTCTGAAGATTCAAGACTGCGCCAAAGAGGTTGAGATTATAGTTGCGGACGCCCATTCCACAGATAGGACCCGGGAAGTCGTGCAAAAATATAGAACGGCTTTTAAGAATGTTCTTATTGTAGATGGAGGTATGCCATGGACGGGCAGGAACCTTGGCGCCAAAGCGGCGTCGGGAGACCTCTTGGTGTTTATAGATGCTGATCTCATACTTCCAGAGAGGTATTTTCTGACAAAGATTAATAATGCTTTCCGAGAGCATAACATTTCCATTGCTACGGTGTATTTGAAGCCCATTAGTAATAAACTTATTGATCATATTCTTGTCGGATCATACAATGTTATTTTGTATTTGGCGCAGTTTGTCCGTCCGCTCGGGGCAATGTGTATCATGGCAACTAGAGAGGCATTTGAAAAAAGCGGAGGATACCCTGAGGATGTGGTGATGTCTGAAGATCACGACTTTGTTTTGTATGCGAGACAATACGGGAAATACGGCATTGTGCCTATATCGGCCCGTATTTCGGTACGTCGATTTGAGAAAGAAGGGAGATGGGGTCTGGTTTCAAAATACATCTACGCGACATATTACAGAGTGGTGTATGGACCTATACGAAAACCTATATTTGAATACGAATTTGAATATGATGACATAATAAAAAAGACATGACATCTCTCTCCACTCTTCTATTTCAGCTCGTAATCCAGTATAAGTATCTTCTGCTTTTTCCTGTGGCAGTTATAGAAGGACCGCTCATAACATTTGCTTCCGGTTTCCTTGTTTCCAAGGGTATTCTCAGTCCCATTATTGCTTTATTGGTGCTTATCGCAGCAGATCTGGTGAGCGACTTGTTTTGCTATGCAATTGGGCGGTTTGGAAAGGACTGGAAAATAACAGCATGGATTTTTAAGAAATTCGGATTTGATGCCCATAAAGAAAAGGTGAAAAGATCTTTCAAGGAGCATGGAGGCAAAGTCATACTGACGGGTAAAATCACTCACGCTCTATCGATACCTTTTATGCTTGGGGCGGGATATTTTGAGATGAATATTTTTAAATTCATCCTTTATAACACCATTGGAACAGCTATAAAATCAAGCGTATTCATGTACATTGGTTACCTCGCGGGAGCTGCGTATGCAAAGTATGCAAGCCAGATCGGACTTGTCTCAACTCTGCTGCTCATATCGGCGATACTGGTTGTTGTAGTTGTGGCCATGGTCAAAAAGAACAAAAAATAGATTTGTAATGATATGAAAGAACACTTTTACTATTTCAAATACGTTCAGTTCAGACGATCTTTCATATCGGGCCTGGTTTTATTAATTGTGAGTTTGTTTATAAATTTTTACGCCGGTATTTATGCAACAGAGAGAGCGTCAAATTCCGTTACCGATATTATTCTTTCAAATATCCGGGTGTATGACCTCGACGGTCTTTTTGTCTATGGATCGTGGGTTCTCGTTGCGTTTATTGTTTTGGTCTGCTTCAGTCGACCTCAGAAATCTTTGTTCGTTATCAAAAGCATCGCACTGTTCGTCTTGATTCGTGCTGTTTTTATTACCCTTACCCATATCGGACCGTTTCCAACACAGGTGATTATTAATCCAAGAAGTTTCCTCAACTACTTCGTATTTGGAGGAGATTTGTTTTTCTCCGGGCATACAGGACTTCCGTTCCTTCTGTCTCTTATTTTTTGGCAGGAGAAAGTGCTCCGCTATATATTCCTTGCTGCATCATTCATGTTTGCCGTGGTTGTTCTCCTTTCGCATTTGCATTATACGATTGATGTTCTCTCAGCCTTCTTTATTTCCTACGGCATTTTCCATATTGCACTCAAGGTTTTTAAAAAGGATAAAGAGTTCTTCGACAGGGACATATTGTCATAATAACGTCATCTTTGCTCCCTAGACTATATCTATGCAACCCACACCAACCGCCGAACGCTTTTTAAGCAAGGTGCCCGAGATCACCATCTTCTTTTGGATTATTAAGATCTTGTGTACGACTGTCGGCGAAACAGCAGCTGATTTTTTAAACACCAACCTTGGTTTCGGACTGACGGGTACAAGCCTCGTCATGAGCCTCCTTCTTATCATTGTGTTGTTTTTCCAATTTAAAGCCAAGAAATATATTCCCAACCTGTATTGGCTTGCCGTAGTGCTTATTAGTGTCGTAGGGACTCTTATCACAGATAACCTTACCGATAACTTTGGCGTCTCTCTGATTACCACGACAGTTGCTTTTTCCATTGCTCTCGCTGCAACCTTCTTCTTTTGGCATAAGAGCGAAAAGACACTTTCAATCCACTCTATTACGACTCTCAAAAGGGAAGCTTTTTACTGGCTTGCTATTCTGTTTACTTTTGCGCTGGGTACGGCATCCGGTGACCTTATTGCAGAAAGCCTGAATGTGGGATACCTGCCTTCGACCCTCATGTTCGCAGGGGTAATTGCTCTTGTTACTCTGGCTTATAAATATCTTCGATTGAATGCAGTATTGGCTTTCTGGATTGCGTACATTCTTACTCGACCTCTGGGGGCATCAATTGGTGACTATCTTTCTCAAGCCAAAGAAGATGGAGGTTTGGGATTGGGAACTGTGGTTACTACCGCTGTCTTTCTGGTTGCTATTATCGCGACAGTTATATACCTCGCTGTTTCAAAGAAAGACATTCCCGTTTCTGCTCAACGAGATATATAATCTTACTTTTCACAAAATGATATAATGGCCACATGAAAAATACATACGCATTAGTTATCATAGTGGTCGCTATTATCGGAGGATATTTCCTGCTTCGTGCACATCCAACAACTCCCATTGAAATCCAAGATGCAAATCCCGCCGTTTCCTCGGGAAAATTAAACAGCGACGTGGTGTGCAAAAGCGCACTGACGTATATGACATTTACGGATAGTGCCAGTGCGGATTTGTTTGTCGCTGAATGCAAAGAAGGCAAGCATCCTGAAGTCTTCGAACGATACAAGGCCCAGCTGAATTTGGGAGACGGTGCCGCTATTTAATTTAATCCAACCAAGACGGATTACGTGTCTGATAGATTTTGCTATACTTATTCCATGGAATCCAACTCTCACAACATTTGGTTTAAACGCAAGACATACGGATGGGGATGGACGCCCGTCACATGGCAGGGTTGGCTTGCCATTTTTGTCTATATTATTCTCGTGGTAATTTCAGCACTGACGCTGGATGACCAGTCACCCACAAGAGAAGTGATGTTCAACTTCGCGCTTCCAGTCGCGCTCCTTACCTTCGCACTGATCTGGTTAGCGTATAAAAAAGGCGAAAGGCCACGTTGGCAGTGGGGAAATAAAAAATAAATTATGAGATCACTACAGGTTTTTCTTCTTGGCTTAATTATCGCGGGTGTCGGCATGCTGATTGCTCGGGACATGTGGGTTCCCAAATTGGTTGATCGCATTTTGGCGGATGAAAGTTCCGAATGGGTGCCGATTGTTGCTACGACAAGCGCAAGCGTGAAAAGTTCTCCACCACCGCGCGAAGGAAAGTTGGTAACCGGGGTCGAGGGTATAGTGACGATTGGCCCTACGTGTCCGGTGGTTAAAATTCCGGATGATGGAACGTGTGCAGACAAGCCTTACCAGACCACTCTCGTTCTCATCACGAACATTGTCGGAAGAAATGGAGGGATATTGATCAAAACAGACAAGAACGGATATTT
This sequence comes from Parcubacteria group bacterium, assembly GCA_028286805.1. Classification (GTDB taxonomy): domain Bacteria; phylum Patescibacteriota; class Minisyncoccia; order Phycocordibacterales; family Zambryskibacteraceae; genus JAIFWN01. Next base: position 14,010 of record JAQBQW010000014.1, read on the forward strand.
TTCAAGAACTCTTTCCCCGGGAAATTATACTATCCGCGCACAAGAGAATGGAATGCTTCCGCGATTGGAACCGGTCACCTTTGACGTGAAAGAAAACCAGCGGGTGTCACTCAACCTTACGTTCGATAGCGGAATAAGATAAAATAAAATCATGCAAAAAATAACACCTTTCTTATGGTTCGATAATCAAGCAGAAGAAGCTGCGAATCTGTACGTATCTTTATTTCCAAATTCCCGCATTAAAAATTCAAACAGATATACGGAAGAAGGCGCGGAAGTTTCAGGCCAATCTGCGGGAAGCGTTATGGCCGTATCCTTTGAGTTGGACGGGCAGGAATTTTCAGCTATAAATGGCGGACCGATGTTTAAGTTTACCGAAGCGGTTTCTTTCGTGGTCAGTTGTAAAGATCAAGCCGAAGTAGACCATTTCTGGAACGGGCTCACCGCCGAAGGAGGGGCAGAGAGCCAATGCGGATGGCTGAAAGATAAATTCGGCCTTTCGTGGCAGATTATTCCCGAACAAATGAATAAAATGATGAGTGATCCCGACCCGGTCAAAGCCGGCCGGGTAATGGCTGCTATGCTCAAAATGAAAAAAATTGATATAGCAAAACTCGAAGAAGCATACAATCAGGCTTAAAGATGATATGATGCGTGCTTAATCATATCTACTATATGGACTTTAAGAAAAACAACTTTAGAGGAGGGGACCGGGGCGGAAGCTTCGGCGGTAATAGCCGCGGAGGATACAAGGACGGAAATGACAGGCCAACCGAGATGTTTTCGGCTGTATGTGCTTCGTGTGGCAAAACCTGCGAGGTGCCTTTTCGCCCTAATGGCAAGAAACCCGTGTATTGCAAGGAATGCTTTGCGTTAAACGGAGGCCCTTCGGTGGATTCGCGGAATTCCAGACCATCATATGACAGACCCGCTCCGCGACGCGATTTTACCCCTGCTCCTTCATACAACAAACCAGAATACCGTCCCGAACCAAAAGCTCCGGGCGTAGACACGGGAGAACTCAAGCGTTCAATGGAAGCCATCAATTCAAAGCTCGATCGCCTTGTTCAGCTTTTGACCGAACAGGTTCCCGTTGCAAAAGAAACGAAGTCTCCTTCACTCGGTTCCCTTGTTGCTAAGGTTTCCAAAACTTCAGCAAAGAAAAAAGCCGCTCCAAAAAAGAAGAAATAAATCTCCTGGGGATTCGACATAAAATAAAAGCTGTTCCTTGATGTATAATCTTGGTAACAATGCACATAGGTAAATTCAAAATTGCCGTTTTGGTGGGCGCCATTATCTTAATCGGCGTTCCAGTCTTCATCTTTAAAATTTTTACCACCCAGGCAAACGAAGCGGTATTCTATCCCTCCTCGTGTCTCGGAGGCTGGAAAGATCCCCATAATGCGGAAGGCAAGCCGGAAGTCTCGAGCGATACGGTCACGATGTTTAACAATGAGAATTCAGCCGTGTTGCCTGAAAACACAAGCGCGGAAATATTTTGCGGGAAATTTACCGGAACCATTCCCGAAGATACTCGGCCTCAAAAAGTACTCCTGACATTTTCCTGGGACGCAAAGAGGGGAGCCATCCCCGATGACGAGGATAATGCGCCGGGAAGTCTTTCTGTTGAAGCAACCACCACTCCAGCGGAAGATTCGGCTGCGAGTTCTACCCCTGCTGTACCTGAACCAATAGTTTCCGAACCAGCACCGCCAATTGAATCCGTCGAAGCGCCTCCTGTAAATGTACCAGAGGAATCCCCGACCAGTCTTTTAAAAAATATTCTTTTTACAAAAGCATATGCACAGGAAACGGACGCCACTTCCACTCCTGTAATAGTCCCTTCTTTCAGTCCATTATTCGAGATTCTTTATACGCTGGACGGAACGCAATGGATTAATCTCGGAACCGTGGACGAAGAGCATTTACGCTACAGCATATTTGAAATCCCCATTGATTCACATGGCAAGTGGCAGGATATATCCACCATTCAAATTAATATCAAAAGCGTTTCTTCTCTCGATTCAAATCCTCCCATATATCTGGACGGCATGGCATTAGAGATAACCTATGAAGACAATAAGGCTGCATTTGCTCCGGCTTCCGGCCTGTATGTTTCAAAAGCACACGCATCTTCTCCGGATCTCACATTTGAAATACGGGATCACGACGAGGTGGAAGAGCTGGTTGTTTCTTCCCAAGATACGTTTGGCGGATTAGTCGTATACAGCGCTGCAACTGAAGAATTAAAACTGAACACGAATGTCGATGCAACAAGCTATATCCTGCAGCCGGAATATTTCGGTCCTGGAGATTATGTTATCGTTCGCACTCCGGACCCCAACACCTGTTCAACTAAATCTTTGCTTGCATGCCGAGCTGGCGCGGGCGGAAAAGAAGGAGAATTTACCGTAGGTACGGCTTCGTCTTTGTAGCGTAATCTGCTATTATTTTTGTAATGAAACACAAAGCTCCGAATGTGTTCTTGGGTATTGCGATCCTTCTCTTTATTTTAACTGTCGTTGGAGTGGTGGAAGCGGCAACTCCGAACCCCGGCCACCCTTGGTCTGAAGTTGGCGACGGAACATTTCAAGTGACGGGACCGACGGTCATGCGCACATACGCATATCCGGATGCAAACGCAACCATGGTGACAAGCAGCTCCTTTGCCCAAGGAGACATTATCTACGGATCTGCTGCGGGAACAGTTTCCCAATTGATAAAAAATACGACGGCATCAAGATATATTTCAAATTCGGGAACATCTAACAACCCGGCATGGGCCCAAGTGGATCTGACAAACGGAGTGACTGGAATTCTGACATCGGTAAACGGTGGAACGGGTAACGGGTTTGCTAAACTTTCCGGTCCGACAACTGCGGAAAAAACATTTACCTTGCCCGACGCTTCCGCAACAATTCTGACGAGCAACGCCGCCGTAACGGTGGGCCAGGGAGGAACGGGATTGGCAACCCTTACAGCCAACAACGTTATCCTGGGAAACGGAGCAAGCACGCCAACCTTTGTTGCGCCGGGAACCAATGGAAATGTTCTGGCTTCAAACGGAACAACCTGGGCGAGCGGTCCTCCGGATGACCAAGTTTTGTATTCTTCAATTGGATTATATCCGGCAAACCTAACAACGGTGACAGCATTAACAACCGGCGTGACATATTTTCAATACATGGGAGTGGCGGGCAAGCCATATACATCCTGCAGCGTTCTTCAGAACGTGACCACTCTTGCCGCAACCATTACCTGGGCAGAGGTGGGAGTCTTTAAGGGAACACCCGTCTTGAACGGCGCCGCTTCATTAACTCGTTTGGGTTTTACGAGCGTTGCTGCAACATACAACACGCTTGGCAGAAAAAGCACTGCTGTAACGGTAGCGGCCGCAGCCGGAGATCAGTTATGGGTAGCATTCGGATCATCCGCCACTACTCCTTTCCAAGTGCGCGGAATGCTGGCAGATGATTTGCAGTCCGGAGTATTTCAAACTGGTACAGTTCGTCCCTCTCTCGCCGCTCTTCCGTTTGCCACTACTCTCGGAGGAGCTGCTGCAGTACCCGCATGGGTTTCAATGAAATGTACTTAACATGAGATTTTCTCTTTGTGGGAAACTTTGCATTTTATCTTTGTGGATTGTTTCTAATCTTTTAAGCATACACAAGGTTTCCGCTGCGCTTTCCTGTTCGATTACTACTGCAGCTGCATGTACAAGCCCGAGCACTATCGTGCTTCGCATGTCCGCCGCTACCAATGCGCATTCCGAACTCGCGAGCCAGTCTACAGCCGGGTACGCTTCAAATGTCGTATGTTGCGGGGGATTAACCGGGATAAGCAACTCCTGTTCGGGAACATTTGCCGTTGCTGCAAAGCTTTCCGCCGTGACGAATGCGCACATCGAACAAAACACATTGTCTGCATATACAAATAATGCATGCTTGTCTGTACCGAGCGGAACGGTGACGATCGGATATCAAAACACCAACTGCACCGGATTCGACACAACTCTTGCTTCGATGACAAACACCACCAATTCAACCATTGGAAGTCCTGCGAGCTACACCATTAAAATATGCGGCACCCTCGGAGCAACTACGCAAAGCCTGACATTCAGCATTTCAGATAACTCTGTCGGTTTTGGTCCGTTATCTTCAGGAGCTGCACGATTTGCCACCGGGGATACGCTCGGATCTGCAACCGAAGTGGAGGCGCATCAGCTGTCCGTATCAACCAACGCCGCTTCGGGATATTCCATTACTGTCCAGGGGGCTACTCTGACGGCAAGTCCGTATACCATTACCGCAATTGGCGGAACAAATACCGCTTCCTCTGCCGGATCAGAACAATTCGGTTTGAGAATGAGCGCATCAGGCGGAGTGGGAACGGTTGTTTCGCCGTATGCAGCTGCCGGGTTTGCATATGCAGGAGGAGTTTCTACGCCGAGCCAGGTGGGGAGCGCAACATCTGGTACCGGCGTGGCCACTGTGTACTCTGTCCGGTATGTTGCAAACGTTGCCGCCACAACAGAGCCAGGGAGCTATAATTCGAGTTTGGTCTATGTGGCAACAGCCAATTTCTAATCCCCACTTCTGTATCTTGCGGACTGAATCATCGGGTAACCGTGGTATAATTTTTGTAAATAATATTTTAACCAGAACTATTACATGAACCTTAAAAAAATGTCTGCAATCGGTTCGGCATTTCTTGTGTTGTGTGTAATAGCATTGAATACTCCGATCTATTCTGTTCATGCGGCTTCTCTTACCGCTCTTTCAGACACCTTGTCCTCGGCAAAAATAAACACTCTTTCCAACCACGATATTGTATTCACCACTCCAACCGGTATCGCAGCCGGTGCAACCGTTATTTTAACCTTCCCTGGAAGCTTCTCTATTGCAGCGGCTCTCGACTTCACGGATATAGACGTGCTGGATAACGCTGCCAACGTCACCCTTGCCGCCGCTCCTTCGGGTGCAACCTGGGGAGCAGTCCGTACTTCAGGAACTGTCATTACTCTTACAAACGGAAGCTCCGCCGTTACCGCAGGACACACTGTGCGTATAAAAATTGGAACCAACGCAACTAACCAAAGCACAGGTGTACGCCAGATTACCAACGATACGACAACCGGTACAAAGGCTATAGCAGTTACCGGAACATTCGGCGATACCGGTACCATTTCAGTGCAGCTCATCACAGACGACACCGTGGTTGTATCAGGAACGGTCTCCCAGGCGATAACCTTCAGCATCTCTTCCAATACCATTTCATTCGGAACTCTCGATGCCGGAAATGCCCGATACGCGAATACAACAACCGGTTCCGCTTCAGATGTTGTTGCACATACTCTTGCTGTCTCGACGAACGCCGCTACTGGATACACTGTCACGGTTCAAGGAGCAACGCTCACATCTCAACAGAATTCTGCCAACACAATTACAGCCATAGGCGCGAGCCCTGCGGTATCTTCCGCCGGATCCGAACAATTCGGTATTTACGCCACTAAATCGGGAGGAGTAAACGGTACTATCGGTACTCCGTTTGCTACGGGTTCTTCATTCGGATACAACGGTACCGCTTCGACCGCCGTGACATTCGCTTCCGGAACCACTGCAACCGCAGCCGAAACATATTCGCTGCACTATCTGGCAAACATCGCACCAACCACTGAGGCGGGTACGTATAACGCAAGTTTGGTCTATGTTGCAACCGCAAACTTTTAGTGCTAGTTTGGAAAGTACTCATTAATATGAAGAAATTCTTCCATCTCTCCCTTATCACACTCGCCCTGTTTGGTTTTAGCCATCCGGCTCGCGCTCTCACCATTTCTCCCGCGCGCTTGGAGTTGTCTGGAGATCCCGGAGAAACTATTTCCGGTGAATTTCTCCTTATAAACGAACAAGAAGATACCAAAACGTTTTATTCATCAGCTGAAAATTTTGAAGCTCAGGGCGAAACCGGCACTCCCACATTCGTTTCTTCCCAGGAGGGACTTGCTTCGTGGATCAAGGTAGATCCCGAGGTCACTCTTTCAAAAGCGGCCCAGCACAAAGTTTCATTTTCAATCACCATACCGAAAGATGCAGATGCCGGAGGACATTTCGCAGCCATCTTTCTTGGCACCACTCCGCCAAAAGACAAAGGACAGGTTTCAGTCGGTGCAAAAGTTGGAGTCCTGATTTTACTTAGAGTGTCAGGAGATATCAAAGAAGGAGGAGGAATCACCGGCTTCAGTACGGAAAATAATAAGACTTTCTTTACTTCGCTGCCCGTTCGATTCGTCTACCGTTTTAACAACAGCGGTAACGACAGAGTTAATCCGACTGGAACTGTTGTGATTCGAGACACTGTGTTTTTAACCGCGGCAAAGCTCGACGCCAACTCCCGAGAAGGAAATGTTCTTCCCGGAAGCACCCGCCGATTTGATGTCGTATGGGGAGAGGAGCAAGAGACGGAGCACAGCGGTTTCTTTGGTTCTGCCGCGTACGAATTGAAACACTTTGCATTTGGGATGTATGCCGCTCATTTGAATATAGAATACGGTGCAAACGGAACGGCGGAAGCTTCAAAAATCATTTTCGTTTTCCCTTGGCAGCTGCTGATAATCACTCTTGCGGTACTTGCTCTTCTTCTCTTTGTGCTTTCAAGATTGCTTAAGCGGTATAATCGATGGATCATCCGAAAGGCACAGGGAACACTGCAATAAGCTTTCTGCTTATTCCGATCGGTGCATGCATATTTTGCATCGTATTTTTTTCTATTGTCTTGCCGAGCCGAGCCCAGACGGTTGTTACCTCAACCCAAACCGTGTCCATTACCGCTGAAGTGGCGTCAACGTCAACTCCTCCAGGACCAGGACCGGGATCGGGGGGTGGCGGTGGCGGAGGAGGAGGTGGGGGTGGCGGAGGAGGCGGTTCAAGCGAACAGCCTCTGGCCAATAAGGTGGTGTTTCGCGGGCTGGCATACCCCGGCAGCATTATTACGCTATTGAACAATTCTGTCGTTGCAGCTGAAATCCCCGCCGGTCCCGATGCAAGTTTTGAAATATCTCTTGCCGGCGTATCTGCAGGAACCTATAATTTCAGCCTTCGGGCACAGGATCAAATGGGAAGAATGTCCGGTCTCCAGGTTTATTCCATTAAAGTAACGGCCGGGGTAACTACATTTGTCACCGGAATCTTTTTCCCGCCAACCATTGCGGTAGATAAATCCGAAGTCCGTCAGGGAGATATACTTACCATATTTGGACAATCGGTGCCATCGGCAACGATCACCATGGTGGTTAACTCAAACAATAATATTATTAAAAAGACTTCAGCAAACGCGAATGGCGTATGGGCGTATAAGCTGGATACGCTTCCTCTCGAATACGGAGACCATCAGGTG
>JAQBQW010000003.1 GCA_028286805.1 Parcubacteria group bacterium
ATTGCTTTTATGATTACCCCTCGCATTAATGCTGCATCTAGAATGGGAAAACCCGAAGACGCGTTCAATCTTCTTTCAACCTCAAGCATGCTCGAGGCGGAAAAGCTGGCCACACACCTTGAAACCATCAACAACGAACGAAAAGGGGTGGTAGCAAGCTTGGTCAAAGAAGCCAAAAAACATATGGAAGAAAGGGGAGAATTGAAATCGGTTATTGTCATCGGAAATCCAGAGTGGAGGCCTTCGCTGCTCGGTCTCGTGGCCAATTCTCTTGTTGAAGTCTATAACCGTCCGGTGTTTGTTTGGGGAAGAGACGGAGACGGAATATTAAAAGGTTCGTGCCGAACGGTACCCGAAATTAATTTGCACGTTCTTATGTCCGGAGCCTCCGAATCTTTTATTGCTTTTGGCGGGCACGCTGGAGCGGGAGGATTTTCTGCGACTTTGGAAAATATTTCTATCCTCGAAGATGCTCTTGTTAAAGCCTTAAATGATTTGCCCGAATTGGTTGAAGCTGAAATTGCGGCAGAAGAAAAGTTGCATCTTGAATTGCACGAGATAGGGGAAGGGTTGTGGAAAATTGTTTCTGGTTTTGCTCCATTCGGTACCGGGAATCCCAAACCAATTTTTCATATTAAAGGAGAAGTGAGATCCGCAAAGAATTTTGGAAAGACCGGAGATCATCTGGAAGTGATTCTTGCTTCTGAAAAAGGCAGAGATGTAAAAGCCATTTCTTTTTTCACCACTCTTGAATCACTGAGTGTTTCTTTGAAACCTGGGTTGCCTGTCACGGTAACCGCCCATTTGGAGAAATCGTATTTTAGGAACAGACCGGAGCTAAGACTTCGAATTGTTGATATCATACAAGCATGATCACAATTTTCACAGACGGCTCCTCTAAAGGAAACCCCGGACCCGGGGGATGGGGCGCAATTCTTGCAACTGACGAAAAAGTAACCGAACTCGGAGGGAGAGAACCTCAAACCACCAACAACCGCATGGAACTGACTGCTGCCATTCGCGCTCTGCAGAACCTTGGAACAGATGAAGATATTACCGTCTATACGGATGCTGAATACGTCCTGAAAGGAATCACCCAATGGGTACATGGTTGGTTAAAGAATGATTGGAGAACCGCAGCGAAGAAACCGGTGGAGAATCAGGATTTGTGGAAGGAGCTTTTAGAAGCGGTGGAAGGGAAGGATATCAAGTGGATGCTTGTCCGCGGACACGCTGGAGTACCCGCAAACGAACGCTGCGACGAGATTGCTACTACATATGCGGATAACCTAAAACCCGAGCTGTATGATGGACCTATCCATGCATACACAGTTTCCCTCAAAGCAATTCCTCGAATTTAAACACCTCGCTTTTTGCATACTTGTATTCTGTTTAGCATTCAGTTTTGGATGGTGGAGATTCCAGCAAAAGGATTTCCATTTATTAAATCCCGTACTCGAAAATGCAGTCGATTCAAAAATAACCCTTGAAGGGGTTGTTATAAGCGAGCCGGAACATCGGGATAAAGATTTAAGATTTGTATTGAAAACAAACGAAGATAAGATGCTGGTGAAAACAAATCTGTATTCCGAAATCGAATACGGAGATAGAGTAAAGATAGAAGGGAAACTGGAAAAACCGGGAATTATTGAAGATGAGGTAACGGGAAAAAGTTTTGATTACGCAGCCTATCTTTCAAAAGAAGATATTTATTACACCACCAGTTTTTCCCAGGCAAAGATAATCTCACACGGAAATGGAAATTCCATCATTTCTTTTTTATTAAAGATAAAGAAGAATTTTGTTTCTCAGATGAAGAAGATATTGCCCGAACCGGAATCATCTCTCTTGGCAGGATTACTCGTATCTGGAAAGCAGGCATTGCCAGAAAATATTTTAGAGGAGTTTAGAAATGCAGGAGTAGCTCATATTGTCGTTCTTTCCGGATACAACATTACCGTGGTGGCAAACTTTTTGTTTTATATATTTTCCTTTCTTGGAATACGAATCGCGGGAATATTTTCTGTTGTTGGAATTGGATTATTCACCCTTATCACTGGAGGAACCGCTACTGTTGTTCGGGCAGCGATTATGGCAGTGATTGCAGTTTCAGGAAAATTATTCGGCAGAAACTATTCAGCAAGCAGAGCCCTCGTCTTTGCTGGAGTGTTGATGGTTCTGCAGAATCCAAAGATATTATTGTTGGATCCTTCGTTTCAGCTTTCTTTCTTGGCGACTGTCGCCATGATCTACGTTTCATCTTTCGTTGAAACATTTCTCTCAAAAGTTCCTGAAACTTTTCAATTCAGACAGATTGTTTCTTCTACTATTAGCACCCAATTGTTTGTGTTGCCCTATCTGTTGTTTCAGATAGGGAAGGTGTCTGTGGTTTCTCTGTTTTCGAACCTCTTGATTCTCATGTTCGTTCCTTTCACTATGCTTATTGGGTTTATCTCAACAACCGTTTCATACTTCAGTGCCGCCCTCGCAATACCAGGCGCATATGTTTCGCATATGCTGTTGTGGTGGATGCTTTCAGTTGCGCACTTTTTTGGAACCCTGAGCTGGTCCAATGTTTCACTCTCGATATCAATACGGAGTATGTGGATCTGTTACGCCGTCTTCTTTCTTATTTTGCGTTCGCGAAATTATTCTCGCATGTCTGCCAGTTGAGGTTTGCGAAGAAGTCTTCGACATAATTCTTTTTTCCAGAAGGAAGATAATCTAAAACGAAGGAGTGTTCCCACATGTCTAATGCGAGAACTGGAGTGAGGCCGGTGAGATGCCCCAAATGCTGTTCGTCTACCCATGCGTTCAAAAGACGATTGGTTTGTTTATCATAATAGAGAATAGCCCAGCCGATTCCGCGGGTGAGGGCAATTGCTTTGAAGCGTGCGAGCCACGCATCAAAGGAACCCCATTCGGCTTCAATTGCTTTTTTTAATTCGCTTTCTGAAATTGCAGTTGCACCAGTGAGATGGTCAAAGTAAATTTCATGGTTTCGCATACCGTCGAATTCAAATCCGAAACGTCTTTGGAGTTCTCCGAGAGCATATGCATTCGCCTCGCTATCTTTTGCATACTCTTCGATCTTTGAAAGGATAGTGTTTGCGTTCTTTACGTATCCGGAATAGAGCTTCAAATGTTCTTCAACAGATTTAGCTGAAATCCCTTTCAATTCTGGGATGTTAAATTTCTTTTCTTCAAATGTTTTCATGTGATTAAGGTTATGTTTAGTCTGTGTATTATACATCTTTCCAACGGGTGAGTAATGTGTTACATATGAAGGTAGAAGCAGTACGCAGAACCCTTCACCGACGCAGGTGTAGCATGTATCGATATCCGAAGGAACCAGGAGTTTTGGACCTTTTGGAAGTAGTGGAAAATCGTCATCCCGGATGGGAGATGCGGGTGATGTGTACATTCGGTTTTTCACGAAGCCTTCGCCCACTTACTGAAGAGGTGCCTCCCCTCATCACGTACGCTCGAAGTTTTGTTCAGGGTGACTACCATCCTTTCGTGGTATGTTTCCTTGAGGACGATGATGCGTTGTGCGCCCTTCGGTTGGTAGAGGAACGATTTCTTTCCACTCTTCGTACTCGGGTACAAGAAGTGCGCAAAGAATTCAGTTACGTCAACGAAAAACAGGGGCTGTCAATACATCTCGGCGGGATCGATTACCGCAAACTCGTGAGCGAGAGGTCCGAACGTTGTCCGCGTGCTGGACCGATTCTTACCACAGATGCGTACAGCAAGATCATTGCGGAAGATCCCTGTGCTTTCTTGAAAGCACTTGCATACGATCTCCCGGCTGGATTCTCCGTCTAACAACGGAGAATTTTTATTTCTATATAATGTGCAGGTGCCCACTTTCAAAAAATTCTTCAGAGAAATAACTGTTCTTGCACTTTTGGTGTCAGTTATTTTTGTATGGAATGCTGGGTATCAAAAAAGATCTACGAATCTTTTGCATGTGTATTTTCTTGATGTTGGCCAAGGAGATGCAATCTTCATAGATTCTCCAACACACGGGCGAATTCTTATAGATGGAGGACCAAACAGAAGAGTAGTCACCGAACTTGGGAAGATTCTGCCTTTCGGAGATCGCAGAATAGATGTGGTTATCGAAACACATCCGGACTCAGATCACATTTCAGGATTGGTGGATGTTATCAGGGAATATTCTGTCGGCGCTTTTATCGAACCCGGAGTTGAATCGACAAATAAAATAGATAATCTTTTGAGAGATGAAGTGAAGAATAAAAATATTCCAGATATTCTTGCAAGACGGGGTCAGGTTATTAATCTCGGTGGGGGAGCGAAACTCTTTATCCTCTTTCCCAATCAAGATGTTTCAACTTGGGAAACAAACGAGGCCTCGGTTGTAGCAAAGCTCGTATATGGGGACACATCTTTTCTTTTAACAGGAGATTCTCCGAAGAAAGCTGAATATATTTTGTTGGAAGATCATCCGGAAATATTAAAAAGTTCTGTATTGAAAGCTGGGCATCACGGATCTGCTACGTCTGATTCCGTTCCGTATGTTGAAGCGGTAGATCCGAAGTACGCAGTTATTTCTGCAGGCAAAGGAAATTCATATGGATTGCCGAAACAAATAACTTTAGATAATCTGGCTGCGGTTGGAGCAACAATATTTGCCACAGAAGACACCGGAGGATTACAGGGACTTGGAACGATTGAATTTGTAACAGACGGGAAGGTACTGCAGAGAAAATAAAAAACTCCCCGAAGGGAGTTTTTTATTTGATGATTCCTGCTTTCTTCAATACTGAGTGAGCGCCTCGTTTCTGTATTGTCTTGATCGCTTTAGTTGAGAGGGTGAGAGTGATGGTTTTCTTTAGTTCGGGGATGTAGATTCGTTTCTTCTGGAGGTTTGGGTACTTTCGAACGTTTCCAGTAGGGTTAAATTGGGTAGCACGGGTCCTGTTGGAGTAGCCTCCTCCGATCATAGAGCCCTTTTTGGTTACCGGACAAATCTTTGCCATAGTGGGTCACATCCTAACATATAAATATAAAGAAGCAACTGCTATAATAGCGCTATGAATATCGAATTCATCTTCCAAATAGCCATTTTGATCATGTCTGTGGTCATTCATGAGGTCAGTCACGGCTATGCGGCTAACTATCTCGGGGACCCAACGGCTAAATATGCTGGCCGTTTAACCCTCAATCCTTTTAAGCATTTAGAGCTTTTTGGTTCTTTTATCCTTCCCGTTATCTCGTATTTTGCCGGAGGGTTGCTTTTGGGCTGGGCTAAACCCGTTCCGTATAATCCCCATAATCTAAGGCCCGGCCGATGGTCTGAAGCTTTGGTGGCATTAGCGGGGCCTTTCTCCAATCTCTGCATTGTCCTTATCTTTGGCCTTGTTCTGCGGTTTGGAGGGTTAACCAACATAAACCTTATCCATGGAATAGCAGTAATTGTATTCCTGAACCTTCTGCTTATGGTCTTTAACCTGGTTCCTCTTCCTCCTTTAGACGGTTCCAAGCTTCTTTACGCTCTTCTACCCGAGAAAACATATGCATTACGGGGATTCTTCGAGAGATACGGCTTTACCCTGGTCCTTTTCTTCATATTCTTCTTTGGGGGGATTATAAACCCAATTGTTGCCTGGTTGTTTGGCCTTATCACAGGGGCTTCCCTTGGATAGAGGGCTTGCGTTTTATATGAGGTTCTAGTAAAGTAAACGTCTCCTTAAAGGGGATTTTTGTTACATGTCTACCATCAACCAATTGGTTAAAAGAAATCGAAAGAAGTTCATCCGCAAATCAAAGGCGGTTGCTTTGACTACGGGTTTCAATACCATCAAAAACCACCCCACCTATTACAACTCTCCATTCAAACGAGGGGTATGTGTAAAGGTAACCACAAAGACTCCAAAGAAGCCTAACTCAGCAGTTCGAAAGATTGCCCGTGTTCGCCTCACCAATGGAAAAGAAGTAACAGCATACATTCCAGGAATGGGACACAACCTTCAGGAACACTCGGTTGTTGTTCTCCGCGGTGGACGTGTAAAAGACCTCGGTATTCGTTACACCATCGTTCGCGGCCTTCTCGATGCCGGAGCAGTAGACAAGCGCATGCAGTCTCGAAGCCGATACGGTGCTAAGAAAGCCAAGAAAGGTAAATAATTTATATGCGAAGAAAACTTAAAGCAAAACCAGCCATTGTTCCCGACTCAGTCTACGAATCTGAAAAAGTAGCCAAGTTTATTAACTACACCATGCAGGAAGGAAAGAAGACCACTGCGCGTGCAGTTGTATACCGTGCGTTAGACGAAATCAAAGAAAAAGCAAAGGTAACAGATCCTTTGGAAATCTTCGAACTCGCTCTCAAGAACACGGGTCCAACTATGGAAGTTCGTTCACGACGCGTCGGAGGTGCCAACTACCAAATTCCTCGAGAAGTTCGCCCTGAAAGACGCCAGCAGCTTTCAATGAAATGGATTATCGAATCCGCACGTGCGAAGAAGGGCAAGCCTATGCATGAAAAGTTGGCAGAAGAAATCATTGCAGCTTCAAATAACGAAGGAGAAGCGGTCAAGAAACGGGATACAACGCATCGTATGGCAGAAGCCAACAAGGCGTTTGCTCACTTCGCTTGGTAAACAAAGAAACTCCTTAGGGAGTTTTTTGTTTGATTATTCCTCTTGAATCCTGTATTCTAGTACCCAACAAGCAGGTTCTGCTTTTATTTTTTACCCCACAAAATCATCACTTATGGAACGAGATTATCCTTTAGAGCGAGTTCGTAACTTCGGTATCGTCGCCCACGTGGACGCCGGCAAGACCACCACGTCTGAACGTGTACTTTTCTATACCGGTTCACAGCACAAGATCGGTGAAGTGCACGAAGGGGACACCACCACAGACTGGATGGAACAGGAAAAGGAACGAGGTATCACCATTACCGCGGCTGCCATCACTTGTTTCTGGGCTCCCAGCTACCTCGGAGAAGAGGCTCGCAAGAAGAAAGAAGGAAAATACCGTTTCAACGTGATCGACACCCCAGGACACATCGACTTCACCGTGGAAGTGAAACGCTCTCTCCGTGTGTTGGACGGTGCCGTTGTTGTATTCGATGGAGTGGCGGGAGTAGAACCTCAATCTGAAACCAACTGGCGCTATGCAGAAGAAGCACACGTACCTCGTATTTGTTTCATCAACAAACTCGATCGAACAGGCGCATCATTCGAACGTTCATACAAAACTATTTTAGACCGTCTTTCAAAGAAAGCCGTTCGTTTGCAGATTCCAATCGGAGAAGAAGACAACCACGAAGGAGTGATTGATCTTTTAAAGATGAAAGCGTATTACTTCGAAGGAAACATGGGAATGAACGTTATTGAAAAAGAAATTCCTGAAAACTTGCTTGCACAGGCAACAACTTTCCGCGCTGAACTTGTTGAACGAATCGTTGAAAATGACGAGCACCTCATGAACGCATACCTCGAAGGAAAAGAAATTGCTCTCGAGGTGTTGAAGGAAACTCTCCGCAAAGCGGTTATCGACAACAAGATTTTCCCCGTAATGGCCGGATCTGCTCTTAAAAACAAGGGAGTTCAGCTCGTACTGGATGCCGTTGTGGACTACCTCCCATCTCCACTCGATATTCCTCCCGTCACCGGTATGGATCCAAACACCGGAGAAGAAGTTACCCGTCACGCTTCAGACTCTGAACCTTTTGCCGCTCTTGCCTTCAAACTTCAGGCAGACCCATTCGTTGGACAGCTCACTTTCTTCCGCGTGTATTCCGGAACCATCGAATCTGGAAGCTATATATACAACTCAACAACCGGAAACAAAGAACGCCTCGGCCGTATCGTTCGCCTTCAGGCAGACCAGAGAGAAGAGGTGAAAAAAGTATTCGCAGGAGAAATTGCCGCAGCGGTGGGACTTAAGGATGCAAAGACTTCGCATACCTTCTGTGACGAAGAAAATCCAATTGCTTTGGACCAAATCGTCTTCCCTGAACCAGTTATCTCTCTCCGAATCGAACCTAAGACAAAGGCAGATCAGGAAAAAATGGGTATGGCACTCAAGCGCCTTTCAGATGAAGATCCAACCTTCAGAATTCAATCGGATGCGGATACAGGAGAAACTGTTATCAAGGGAATGGGTGAACTTCACCTTGAAATCATCGTAGACCGCATGAAGCGTGAATTCGGTGTGGAAGCAAACGTTGGTAAACCTCAGGTATCGTACAAGGAAACTATCCAAGGAGAAGCTGAAGTAGATAACAAATATGTTAAACAAACTGGAGGTAAGGGACAGTACGGACACGTTCGTATCAAGATCAAACCACTTCCTCAGTATGATCCAGAAGAAAAAGTTCCTAAGAACGCCCACAGAGAAGAGGGATTTGAATTCGTAGACAACATTAAAGGAGGAGTGATTCCCCAGGAATTCATCCCTGCAGTTGAAAAAGGTATCAAGGAAGCCATGGAACGAGGTATTCTTGCCGGATACAAGATGGTAGACATCTCGGCGGAATTGAACTTCGGTTCGTACCACGACGTGGACTCCTCTGAAATCGCATACAAGATCGCCGCCTCACAGGCATTCCAGGAAGCAGCTAAGAAAGCTCGTCCAGTTATCCTCGAACCTATCATGAAGGTGGAAGTGGTAGTTCCAGAGAAGTTCATGGGAGATATTACCGGTAACCTTTCGTCTAAACGCGGACAGATTGAGGCCATGGAAGATCGAAACGACCTCAAGGTTGTTCGGGCCATGGTTCCTCTCTCCGAAATGTTCGGATACGTCACGAATCTCCGTTCGATGACCGAAGGACGCGGTTCCTCGACCATGGAATTCGACCATTACGCAGTGGTTCCTCAAAATGTGGCTACAACCATCATTGAGCAGAGAACTGGTGCAAAGGCGGCCTAATTACAGTGGAAAACAAAAAAGCTCTTCCTTGCGAAGGGCTTTTTTGATGTTATGCTGAATACAATCATTTTTAGTATATAACATCATCACATGAGTAAAGAATCCATTCCTCCCATATCGTCAATTCCAGAAGATTTAAGAACAATGGATTTTTCTGGGAAAACCGTTGAAGAATTTGATGTTATTGAAAAAAGAATTGGTGCTTTGTTTACTCCAGACATGAGTACAGAAGACTCGGCAGAGCTGAACGATATATTGGAGGAGATTGAGTTGTTAAAAAATGAATTGAAGGAAAAAGCACAAAAGGATGAACCGAAGACAACAGATGTTTCTGAAGTATCTGCAAAAACCGCCAAAACTTCTGGTTCA
>JAQBQW010000027.1 GCA_028286805.1 Parcubacteria group bacterium
CTCTGGATCTTCTTTTGGATTTGGTGGAGAAAAGATTACTGTTCGTTTCAGATGTATCCCTTGCAGCAGTAACGGATGACTTCATTAAATTCATCGAAACGCATGATGAATTTCCTTTGGATGAAAGCGCTGAATTCATCCTTGTGGCTTCCACCCTCATGCTCGTCAAATCCCGCTCGCTCCTTCCTTCATTACCCCTGAGCGAAGAAGAGGAAGCTTCAATAGACGAACTGGAACAGAGACTGGTGATGTATGCAAAGATAAAGGAACTGTCTGCTGAAATTAAAAAGATATACGGCAAGTCCGTCATATTTGAAAAAACTCCCGTTAAAAACGAACTGGTGGTATTTTCTCCGGATTCAAAGACAAACTCCCATGAATTATTGAATGCCATCGAACGAGTGCTCGAATCATTGCCGAAGAAAATTGAACCGCTACCCAAAGCCTTGGTGATCAAAGTTGCGAGCCTCGAAGAAACCATTGAAAAGCTGGCGGAGAGAATTTCAACGGGCATGAAAATGAAATTCAATGAGTTGTATGCATCAGGAGGAAAATTATCCCACGAAGAAAAGGTAACGATCATCGTCGGTTTCCTCGCCATGCTTGAACTCGTCAAGCAGGGAGTGTTGCGGGTCACCCAAGAAGAAAGAGGGGAAATAGAATTAGAAAGGGAAGTGGCCTATAATTCAACCGAATGACTTTAGAACAACATATCGAAGCGATTCTTCTTTTCAAAAATGAACCAGTAGAGGTTTCGGCCCTTTCGAAATCTCTGAACGTTTCAACGGAAGAAATAAAAGCCGCTATTGCGTCTTTACAGAATTTTTATTCAGACAGGGGAATTGTCATTGTATTCGACGGAGAAAAGGCATGCTTTGGCACAAACCCGCTTGCTTCAGAGTTAATAGAGAAAATGCAGAAAGAGGAATTCTCAAGGGAACTCGGAAGAGCGGGTCTCGAAACTCTCTCTATCGTTCTGTATAGAGGTCCAATTTCGCGCAAGGAGATAGATAACATTCGAGGAGTTAATTCCGGGTTCATCCTTCGCAATCTTTTGATTCGGGGGCTTGTTGAAAAAACGGAAAGCGAAGCCGGAGTTCGAAGCTTTAGCTACAAACCGACTCTCGAACTGCTGCGGTATCTCGGACTCCAAAAGATCGAAGACCTGCCGGAATATACAACCGCATTTCAAAAATTAGTTGACTTCGAGAAGCGGGCAGGAGAAGATACTGAGACTGCATGAAAAAACAATCCATTCTCTTAGCCAGCAAAAAAGAAAAAAGACTATTCTCCTTTTTAGGAGGATTGCTTTTGATTATACTCGCCCTGTCTTATATTTTTGGCGGAAAGATCCAGAGGGATGCGAATTCTTCGCCGACAAAAACCGCCGCCAATCCTTTTGACAAGGTTCACGTTGTCGCCAAGGCAGCATATGTCTACGATGTTCGAACCGGGGAAGTGCTGTATTCCAAAAATCCCGACACCCGCATTCCGCTTGCTTCCTTGACCAAAGTGATGACTGCATTAGTGGCAACCGATCTTGCGTCCAATAACAGCACCATTACTGTCAGCGATGCGGCGGTTCAGACAGAGGGGGATTCGGGGCTGATCGCCGGAGAAAGATTTTCTCTGAAAAATCTCTTGGATTTCTCTCTTACTTCTTCTTCGAATGACGGCATGGCCGCCGTGGCCATATCGCTCGGAGATCTTCATTCAACCAATTCAACGGCCGAATCTTCAATTGCAGACTTTGTTACCACCATGAACAAAAAGGCAAATGCTCTTGGAATGAAGAATACATATTATTTCAACCCAACCGGATTGGATGAGACCGAGCATAAAGGCGGAGCATACGGTACGGCAAAGGACATGAGCATACTTTTCAGCTACATCATTACGAACAAACCGTATCTATTGACCGCCACCACCCAAAGCGCGTTTGAAGTTCCTTCTTTGGATCACACGATCCACGTAGCGCACAATACGGATGCTCTGGTGAACGATATCCCGGGCCTGAAAGGCTCAAAAACAGGCTTTACAGACCTTGCTGGAGGCAATCTGATAGTTGCTTTCGATCCCGAGATTGGACGCCCAATTGTCATCTCAGTATTGGGATCCACCGAAGCGGACAGATTCCAGGATGTTTCGAGGTTGGTGAAAACAACATTTGCGTATCTTCATCGGGGGGATGCAGTTTCTCAACCGATTAAAAAATAGCGTATACTTTCATATATGTCAGACGTCGTTAAAATCTTTCTTCCGTCGCTTCTCTCATTCGGTCTCGGGATTTTCATCGCTTATCCAACAAGAGATTTCTTGATGGCCAGAAAGTTGTGGAAGAAAAAAAGTGTCGGTGTAACAACAAGCGGGGAGAAGGCGGTGATCACAGAATCTTTGCATAAAGACGAGGAAAGAAAGACTCCGAGAATGGGTGGCATTATCATCTGGCTCAGCGCCGTTATCAGCATCTTGCTGTTTTGGATTGCCGGAAGTTTCAGCACAACTTTTGAACATTTGAATTTTCTTTCGAGAAGCCAGACATGGCTTCCGGTATTTACACTTCTTGGGGGAGCAGCCATCGGTCTGGTAGATGATTACTGGTCCGTGACGGAAAGATATGACCAGAAAGCCGGAGGGTTATCCTTCAGAAAAAGAATTGCAGCCGTATTTGCAGTGGGAGCGATAGGTGCGTGGTGGTTTTATTCGAAACTCGACATTACCACCATCCATATTCCTTTCGGAGGGGAACTGAACATTGGACTCTTCTTTATTCCTTTCTTTATCCTCGTTATGCTCGGTACGTATTCGGGAGGGGTGATCGACGGACTCGACGGACTTTCCGGAGGAGTGTTCTCTATTATATTTGCGGCATACGGTACGATTTCTTTTTTACAGAACCAGGTAGATCTTGCCGCATTCTGTTTTGTCCTCGTCGGTTCGCTCTTGGCATTCCTTTGGTTTAATATCCCGCCAGCTTGGTTTTTCATGTCTGAAACGGGAATCATGGCTCTGACCATGACCCTTGCGGTGGTGGCATTTCTGACCGGACAAGTCTTACTGCTGCCCCTCATTGCATTTCCTTTGGTTATTTCAAGCGCCTCGAGTTCTCTCCAGCTTCTTTCGAAGAAATACAGAGGAAAGAAACTGTTTCTGGTTGCTCCGCTGCATCACCATTTTCAGGCCAAGGGCTGGCCCGCACATTCCGTGGTAATGAGATACTGGATTATCGGCATTATCTGCGCGCTGCTTGGATTTGTGATTACTATCCTCGGATAAACACCGCATCGCATGCTATAATTTCCGATTATGGCAGCTCTTAAATGGAAGGTGGACAAAGCATTTCTTTTTTCGGTTCTGATCTTAATGGTCGCCGGATTTTTTATTTTCAGTTCGGCTTCGCTTGGATTACTAGCAAGAAGCGGAACCCAGTATTCGAGCGTGGCATTTTCCCAGACGGTGCTCGGTCTTTTCTTAGGATCCCTGGCTATGATTTTTACATCCCGCCTGGATTACAAGGTCTGGAAGAAATATGCGTTCTATCTTTTGATTGTGGGCGTCATTTTAAACATTCTTGTTCTCATTCCGCATATCGGCTTTGAACACGGGGGAGCGAGAAGATGGTTTTTGATAGGAGGCATTTCTTTTCAGCCCTCCGAAGTGCTGAAACTCGCCTTCGTGGTGTATTTCTCCGCGTGGGCTGCGGGGATGAAAGAGAAAATGAAAACCTTTAAATACGGATTTGCACCTATGCTCGTATTGTTTGCATTGATTGGGGGACTGCTTCTTAAGCAGCCGGACACCGATACGTTTATGATGGTGATCTTTTCGGGGATAAGCATTTTCTTGGCAGCCGGTGGAAGATGGAAATACGTCTTGCTGCTTGGAATGGTTGGGGTGGTTGGCCTTGCGGGACTCGCGTTTACAAGACCGTATGTCATGCAGCGCATCACCACATTCATCCACCCTGAAGCAAATGCGCAGGGTTCTTCGTATCAGATCCAGCAATCTTTAATTGCCATCGGATCCGGAGGAGTGTTCGGCAGAGGCTTCGGCCAAAGCATCCAGAAATTTAACTTCCTGCCCGAACCGATAGGAGACTCCATATTTGCAGTGGAAGCAGAAGAGTTCGGGTTTGTGGGAGCAAGTTTATTAATCCTATTGTTCGTCTTTTTTGCCACCAGAGGAATAAAGATCGCATCGAGGGTATCAGACCCATTCGGAAGACTTGTGGTGGTTGGTCTTGTTATAATGATTACGGCCCAGGCATTCGTGAACATTGGAGCAATGCTCGGAGTATTGCCGCTTTCGGGGATTACCTTGCCGTTCGTATCGCACGGAGGAACGTCTTTATTTATCACGCTTTTGGAGGTTGGTATTATCCTTTCCGTTTCTAAATCTCAAAAATTAACCAGATGAGAATACTTTTTACCGGCGGAGGAACAGGGGGGCACTTTTATCCGATCATCGCGGTCGCTGATGCGGTAAAAGATATCATCAAAGAAAAAAGGCTGCTCGATCCCGAACTTTATTACGCTTCGAACTCTCCATACAATGCAGGTCTCTTGTTTGAAAAAGAAATTACTTTTAAAAAAGTCCGGGCGGGAAAACTCCGCAGATATTTCTCGGTCCTTAATTTTTTTGATCTCTTTACCACCGCCTGGGGGATCCTGACGGCTCTTGTCACGGTATACAAACTGTATCCGGACGTCGTGTTCGGAAAAGGCGGATATGCAAGCTTCCCAGTTCTCTTGGCAGCTAAGATTCTTCGCATTCCCGTGGTCATCCACGAATCGGATACGGTTCCCGGAAGAGTAACTGCCTGGGCCGGAAAATTTGCAGACAAGATTGCCGTTTCGTATGCGGAAGCGGCGCAGTATTTTCCTGTTGAAAAAGTGGCGGTGGTTGGAAATCCTGTCCGTCCGGATATCGCTCTTCCGATCAGCGAAGGCGCGAGAGAATTCTTGCAGATAGAGCAGGAGGTTCCGGTGGTGCTTATTCTCGGAGGTTCGCAGGGTGCGAGCCTGATCAACGATGCCGTTCTCGAAGACTTGCCGGCTCTGGTGGAGAAATATGCCATTATCCACCAAGCCGGTCCGTTGAATCTCGAAGAAGTTCAGGCAACGGCAAATGCAGTGCTGTTTAGTTCTGCGCATAAAGACCGCTACAAGCCTTTTGATTACCTCAACCCTCTCGCTATGCGCATGGCAGCAGGAGTGGCCTCGGTGGTTGTGTCCCGGGCCGGCTCGACATTGTTTGAAATCGCTTCATGGGGAATTCCTTCGATTATTATCCCGATATCCGATACCAACGGAGACCATCAGCGCCAAAACGCATTTGCGTATGCCAGAGCGGGAGCATGTGCGGTGATCGAGGAGAATAACCTCACCGCACATCTGCTGGGATCCGAAATAGATCGTCTTATGACAAACAAAGCCGAACACGATACAATGAGCGCCGCGGCCAAGGCATTCTATAAGCCCCAGGCGGCGCATGAAGTGGCTGAAGAGATCCTCAAGATCGCGCTCTCGCATGAAATAGAAAAATAATATAATGTCTGAAAACAAGAAAAAAGTGGTAGTGAGAATGGCCCCTTCTCCAACAGGGTATTTTCATATTGGAAGTGTGCGCACGGCATTATTCAATTTTCTTTTCGCACGTCAAAACGAAGGTACTTTTATTTTCAGAAGTGAAGATACGAATGATGCGCGTTCTAAAAAAGAATACGAAGATAATATTTTAGAAAGTTTGAAATGGCTTGGACTTTCGTATGACATGTTCATGAAGCAATCAGAGAGAACGGAAGTGTATGTTTCGTATCTCAAAAAAATGATCGAGAATGGATCCGCGTATATTTCAAAAGACGAAGCAGCTACTGCAACTCGAAAAGGAGAAGAAATTGAACAGAGGAGCGAGGTCATCAGACTTAGGAACCCAAATAAGAAAATTATTTTTGAAGATCTGGTTCGCGGAACAATTGAATTTGATACAACCGAATCAGGAGATTTTGTTATTGCAAAAAGTTTGACCGAACCTTTGTATCATCTGGCCGTTGTCGTCGATGACCACGAAACAGGTGCAACTCATATCATTCGAGGTGAAGATATTCTTTCAAGCACACCGCGACAAATTCTTATTCAAGAAGCGATTGGAGCAACACGGCCTATTTACGCTCACATTCCTTTGATCCTCGCACCAGATCGATCTAAACTTTCTAAACGCTATGGGGCAACTTCATTAGTTGAATATCAAAAACAGGGATACTTACCTGAAGCAATATTAAATTATATGGCCCTTTTGGGATGGAACCCTGGTACAGAAAAAGAAATATTTACTCTTCCAGAACTTATTGAAGCTTTCAGTATTGAGAAAGTTCAGAAAGGAGGGGCTATTTTTGATGAAAAGAAACTCAGATGGGTAAACAAGGAGCATATTAAACTTCAGAAAGAAAAAATTATTGAGATTATTAAAGAGAAAATCTCTAACAAGTATCCAGAACAAACAATCGATGTGCGTATATTGGAATTAATCTTTGAACGCATTGAGGTACTCACTGATATTGATCGATTAATCGAAGACGGGGAACTGGATTATTTCTTTAACGAACCCGCATTAACGAAAGAAAAAATTGCCTGGAAAACTTCCACCCCCGAAGAAGCGAAGAAGCATCTTGAACATGTGCTCACCATTATCGGAGACAGCGATGCCGTCATGAAATATGCCGAAGAAGCAGGGAAGGGAAATGTTCTGTGGCCTTTGCGCTATGCGCTGTCCGGCAAAGAAAAATCTCCGGATCCGTTTACGCTGCTTTCAATCTTAGGACCAGATGTTGCTAAAGAAAGAATAGAGAAAGCTATTACTATTCTATGACCAAACAACACCTCGCCGCTTTCATGGTCGGAATTTTCCTCATATCGGTTTTACCCGTATCCGGCAGAGCCGAAACCCAAGCCGAACTCCAGCAGAAGATAAACGACGCGCAAACTCAGAAGGCAGCACTTCAAGCTGAACAAATAAAATTACAATCTCAGCTGAACGCTTTGAATTCACAAAAAAGTACACTCCAGGGAGCGGTTAATTCACTCGACGCCACAAAGAAAAAACTGGCGAATGATATCAAACTGACGCAAAACCAAATCAGCACCGCGAACTTAACCATCACCACGCTTGAGAATTCAATTGATACGAAACAGGCACAAATTGAAATACACCAAAAGGCAATCTCTTCGTTGATTAAAAAATTGGCAGACAACGATACCCATTCGATGATCGGAGACCTCTTGAATGATGAAGACATCAGCGCCGTCTGGACGGATCAGGGGATACTCTCAGACCTGCAAGGAAACCTGCGTGCGGAAATTGCAAAACTTCAGGATGCTGAAAAGGTTTTGTCGAAAGAAAAAGAACTGAAGGAAAAAAACAAGCTTAATTTGGTCAGCCTGCAGTCCGAACTTGGCGGACAGAAAAAAGTGGTCGAACAGACGCAGGCAAATAAGGCTACACTCCTGGCTGAAACAAAAAGCCAGGAAGCAGCATTCCAAAAACTGCTGGCAGATAATATTGCCCGGGAAAAAAAGTTTGAAGCGGATCTGTTTAATTATGAAAACCAGCTGAAGGTAACCCTCAATCCGGGATCCATTCCAACCGCATCTCGTTCAACATTAACCTGGCCGCTGGCTAAATTTAAGATTACCCAGCAGTTCGGAAAAACTTCTTCGTCCGGAAGATTGTATGCGTCTGGAACACACAACGGAGTGGACTTTGGAACACCCGTTGGAACTCCGGTACTAGCGGTTCGAGGAGGAGTGATCAAAGCTCAAGGTAATACGGACTTGGCCAGGGGATGCTATTCATACGGACGATGGATCTTGATCCAGCACGACAACGGACTCTCTACCGTCTACGGACATCTTTCTGCAACGCTCGTTTCAACCGGACAAGCGGTGACCGGGGGACAGACCATCGGATACTCTGGCGGTATGCCAGGAGGAGATGGAGCGGGATATTCAACCGGACCGCATCTTCATCTTGGTTTGTATGCCACACAAGCGGTATCGGTTATGCAATACACCACTTCGGTGAACTGCAAAGGTGCAAGTATTCCCATCGCTCCTCCGGAAGGATACTTGGATCCTCTTGCATACTTGCCGTCCCTCTAATAAACTTAAAGAATGGAAAACAAACAACGAGGATTAATTGGAATTATTGTTCTCATTGTTATCGCTCTCATTCTCCTAAAATATTTTTTGAACTGGTCTATCTTTGATGCGGCCGCATCGGACCAGGGCAAATCTACCATTCTCTATATCCGGGATGTGTTCAATACCGTGTGGCATTACATCGCCGGCCCGATTACATTTATCTGGAATCAGATTATCAAACCCATTGTCGATATCAGCTGGAAAAACTTTCAGGCTATCATCCACATGGGACAAAATGTCGGTCCCAACTCTTCCGTTTATTAGAGTATAATCCTATCCATGCCTTCTATTATTAAAAAGATCCTCTTTTTTATATTGCTGCCCATTTACGGGCCTCTCTACGTATTTATGCACTATACCTTCAAGTGGTGGGAAAGTTTACTCGATTAGCCCCGTCTATATACATATGGAGGCCACAAACCCCCTTTATCCTCTTATATACCGCATGAAATCACATCAAAAAGGTTCGGTTTATACAGTGACCATTATTGTCGTCGTGCTTATCATCCTTCTCGCCTTAGGCGGACTTGGATGGTATGCATACGGCAGACCGGTTGAAACTGCTACCACCTCAACCACTACAACCAATTCCACAGAAGGAACATCCGTGGTAACAACAACTCAGGTTCCCGTGACCGTTACTTCGCCCGGAACAGCAATACCGGTGAGTCCATTTCCTGGAGGCACCGTGTATCACAACGGAGTGTATGGATTAACTCTCGCTCTTCCAGCCGGATATACCTACGCGGAATCTGTTCAGACATTCCAGAGTTTTCCTGATTCGGACACTATTACATTCAGCGAGAACGGTTCAAAAGTATTCCAGATCAACGTCTTCACAAAACCACAGTGGAATGCAATTCGCACCCAGGAAAACTTGGCGCACCAGAATGTGAACGATCTTGGGGAAGGCAACTACTACGGAGAAAACAAAACATACATTTTCTCTTCAACCGGATACGACAGAGCGGGAGAAGTTCAGGGTATTCTAAATGCGGGTAGATTCTACTAAAATCTTTTCACAAGATTAATACAGGAAACGCCTTCGGGCGTTTTTTGTATTAAAAATCCAGTCTTAGCGACTGGAATGCACGCTGTCCTTCAGAAGCTTGGGGATGGCTTCTGGTGGAGTGTATAGAGTGTCGTTTCCGACGGACGTTGGAGAGAACCTGATCGGAACTTCCAGGAGTGGCCGGGGCTTCGGCGAAGCGAAGGTCATCTTCACCGTATCCATCCGCCCCTTGGGGTGAGGGGACTCTTCAGTTCTGCATCCAACGACTGCCACGAGTACGAGCAGCGGAATGAGGCGCATGGGAAACTCCAGGGTGAGGGTGAACGATCCTTTTGATTTATATAACAAAATCAGGAGAAGGTCAACTCAAGTAGAAATAATATACAAGAAGTGTATATTTAATGTATGACAATCGCATCACAAACACTCAAAGAAATCGCTGAATCTGTTTTACAAAAACTTCAAGTTCTTTCCAAAGAAGAGATGGAGTCTATTGTGAACATGGCAGATTACCATGGATTTCTTAAATCAAGACTTCCTCAGGAATTTTTAGATTCAGTGCTTATTCCGTTTAATCTTACTTCGCACGATGTGCAGATTGAGGTAGTTGAAGTGGCGACAGACCTCACTCATGAAGTTCATTACCACGAACATTCTTTTGCGTACTGTGTTTGCATGGGAGAAAAATATCATGTCGCTCCACCCACAAACGCTTTGGCATATCTTATAGATCACTGGGCACCTGTTACCGACGGGGAAGTAGTAGAGATTCCACCCGGTACCCCACACGGATTCACCATTAAAGAAGGCGGTACCTTAACATTTCTTTCCGTTCAAGCTCCTCCGATTGTTCATGCGGATCATGATGATTATCATAGAATTAATAGTTAGTACCAACGTTCTAACTCCATGATATACTTCTTTCATGGAAAAACGCATCCTCAAACTCAAAGAATTCTACCGATCCAATCGGCGCATGCCCACCTACACCGAGATGATGAAACTCTGGGGATATAAAACCAAGAGTGCGGTTGCATATGCAGTGCAGAAGTTTATCGAAGAAGGATTTATATCCAAAGACCGTTCGGGAAAACTGGCACCAAAGAATTTAAATGATTTAAAAATTCTCGGACTTATCGAAGCCGGTTTTCCTACAAGCGCTGCGGAAGAAATGATAGACACCATGAGCTTGGATGAATATCTGGTGGAGAACAAAGAAGCCACATACATGTTAAAAGTAAAAGGAGATTCCATGATCGATGCCGGCATCATGCAGGGAGATCTGGTATTGGTTGAACGCGGAGCAACTGCTAAATCCGGAGATATTGTTGTTGCTGAAATAGACGGAGAATATACTCTCAAATTTTATAGATTGAAGAATAAGAAACCGTATCTTGAAGCGGGTAATTCTAAATACCCGGATATTCATCCGAAACAGGAATTGAAGATTGAGGCGGTGGTGCGGTCTGTGATTCGGAAGTATTAACATGTCTAAAACCATTCTGCACATAGACGGAGATTCTTTTTTCGCATCATGCGAAATATCTTTGAATCACAAATTAAAAGGGAAGCCTGTGGTAACGGGGCAGGAGAGGGGTATCGCCACTGCCATGTCTCCAGAAGCAAAAGCTTTGGGAGTATCAAGAGGGATGCCGGTATTTCGAATCCGCAAGGAACTTCCGCAGGTGATTATCACGCACTCTAACTACACTTCATACGGAATCTTTGCCCAACGAATGTACGATATTGTACGACGCTATACCCCCTTGGTAGAGGAGTACAGTATAGATGAGTGTTTTGCCGATATAACCCTCGCTATAGGCGAATTTGGGGCTCCAGAGGCCCTCGGCAAGGCCATTAAAGAAGCTCTAAACCGTGAGCTTGGCATGACATTCTCTGTGGGGATTGGACCTTCAAAGGTATTGGCCAAAGTAGCCTCCAAATGGCAGAAACCGAATGGATTAACCGTCATTAAACAGGAAGACGTTCGAACCTTTTTAAAAGACGTTCAAATTGGGAAAATCTGGGGCATCGGTCCTCAAACAACGCTCGCTATGCAATCCAGAGGCATCCAGACAGGCCTCGATTTCATCGAACACTCAAAAGATTGGGTTGCAGCAAACTTCGCGAGGCCTATTGTGGAAATATGGCACGAGCTGCAGGGCATGTCGGTACACAGAGTTAATTCAGATTCCGAAGAAGATCAATCGAGTATTCAGTGCACTCGAACATTCACTCCTCCGACCCAAAGTAAAATTGAACTTCTGTCTGAACTTTCTAAAAATGTTGAGGGTGCGTGCGTAAAGGCTCGCAGGCAAAAACTTTGCGCGCGAAGAATTCATTATTTTTTAAAGACGCAGGAATTCAGATACAAACGGAAAGAAATTATGCTGGTGAATCCCGTATCGAGTCCTGCAGATATCATGCACGAGATTAACAAATCCTTTGATGAAATCTTTCGTTCAAACACGACCTACAGAGCCACTGGCGTGACCCTAGCAGGCCTAGTTGATGACACCCATATCCAAACAGACCTTTTTGGAGGCTCGAGGAAGGTCCAAGACTGGGCAAGGGTATTTGAGGCTCTTGATAAGGTTGATAAACGATTTGGGTCGCATACGCTCATGCTTGGATCAAGTTTGAGATCTTTACGGAAATATAAAAAAATAAAAAAAGTTTTCAGGATTCCATCGATGGGGGAAGTGAATTAAAAAAATAAATAATATGCGTGTGATTGTCGGCGGGTGAGGAAATTAAAAACGAATGCGAGGGAAGTGGTTGTTCAGAAGGGGTTGGCTTTGTAGCCTCGGGCTATGTCGTAAAAGAAACATTGTACG
This sequence comes from Parcubacteria group bacterium, assembly GCA_028286805.1. Taxonomy (GTDB): domain Bacteria; phylum Patescibacteriota; class Minisyncoccia; order Phycocordibacterales; family Zambryskibacteraceae; genus JAIFWN01. The sequence continues at coordinate 12,048 of JAQBQW010000027.1, forward strand.
ACCCATCTCTATAAACCTTATAAGCACTTCCCCTTAAAGAAATGCTCAAGTAAGATGATGTTTGGTATTCTCTCACCTCTTTCAATGAGTAGAGAAAATAAATGTTCACTGTCGAAGAAAAGATTTCTGAAGATCGTCTCAAGATTCTCCGAGCGATTGCACGGAGTGCACTACCAGGCTTCAACCCTACCCCGCCGGGTGAGGGGTCCGAAAAAGAAGAACTGAAATTCGAATTCACTTTTCGCATCGTGGCAGAGAAAGATCGCCTCTTGCCGCAGGTAACCCTCTATCCGCATTTTGAAGGTTTAGCAGATGCAGAAGATCACGGTACAAACCTGCGGCTTTACAGAAATCTGACCCGAAAGGACTCGCCGTACGCAGCACAGCTGCTTGCCATACTTCCCCGATCTCCACTGCAGTTTTCGTTCGACGAACTGCAGGAATGATCGGGGCTTTTTTATTAAAAATCAGACAATATAAAGCCCGGGTATGTAATAGACGAAGATGTGTGGATGTTTTATAATATCTACGCAAATTTATGAGTATTCGCTACGCGAGTGCAGCATCTGCGCTCATTTTCTTTACATTTTTTTGGATAATCTTTCCCGGCGTTGGCACGGCCTCTACGACCACGTCCATAACTCCAGCATCATACGGAACCCCTATTCGCTTAGTTATTCCCGCCATCAAACTCGATTCCCCCATCAAGGGAATGGGTATCAATTCAAAAGGAGAGCTCGAAGTTCCGAGCGGTAAGACTAATAGTGTGGGGTGGCACAAAGCGGGTACTGTTCCCGGACAGATAGGCAGCGCGGTTCTCGATGCCCATGTATTCGCAGCTTTTGCGAAGTTAAAAAATCTCAAGCCTGGAAATGATATTTACGTCATTACCTCCACGAACCAAAAACTGCACTTTACGGTAAAAGCAGCTAAAACATATGCTTTAAAAGATCTTTCACCGGTGACCCTTTTCGCCCAAAACGACGCGCGCCGATTAAATCTTATTACTTGCGCCGGATCTTTGACCAAGGACCGTTCTACGTACGACCACCGTCTTGTTGTATACGCTACCCTAGCCTAAGGTTTTCATAATCTTCTGGAAATGTTCCTTTTCAACGGGCATAACAGAAAGCCTGCTCCCCTGTTGGGCAACCATCATATTTTTTAGTTCAGCGTCCGCTTTAATCTGAAAAAGTGTGAGAGGTTCCGAAAATTTTTTCCCGAAAGAGATTGTTGGTGCAAACCAGATGGGATTTTCTTTTGTGGATTTCGGTTCAAAATGGGAATCTTTTTTATCAAATGCAGTGGGGTCGGGCAGGGCATCGGTAACCACCTCCCCTACCCCAAAGAGACCGGGAATCTCACAGCTCGAATGGTAGACAAACACCTTGTCTCCCTTTTTCATATCGCGCAAAAAATTCCGAGCTTGGTAATTTCGCACTCCGGTCCAAGTTGTTTTCTTCTCTTTCTGAAGATCCTCTATTGAATACGAAGTGGGTTCGGTTTTGAGAAGCCAGTAGTTCATGAGTGAATAGTACCAATAAAAAGACACGCGTTACAGCGTGCCGTCAGAACGAAACTTTTCAATCATGTCCTGAAATGCCCAAAAAGGCGAAGTGCCTTGCGACACTTCCAAAACCTTTGCGCCCGGATGGCTACGAGAGATTTCCTCTATCATATCGACGATCTCGTAGTCTGAGCAAAGGTACGTGGTGATTTCACCAGGAACTTGCGCCGCTTCGAGATGTCTCATGATGGTTGCAGTTCTGACATCCACAAGAACAACAACGTGAGTCAGGTGAGTAAACGCGATACTCCCGCTTCTCTCATCCCTTTGCAGGTTATAGACAATATTCTCGTCCATTTCTATCATGAACGTGGCCGGATAGACATACACACGGCTCTTCGGCTCTTCGAATACTTTCGGTGCCATTACCATGCGTCCATCGACACGGAGTGGATGGAAGGCAATGAAAGCCGCTGTCGGAAGAGATGCTGTTTCTGTCATATCATTCCTGCCGGAGTTGAGGTGGGACTTCTTCTGTAACCACTATACTTCACCCGTATCCAAAATCAACACAAAACCCGCCGAAGCGGGTTTTGTTAAGTATTACTTTCGTGCGATCTCTGATTCGGAAGCTTTGGTCCAACATGGGGACGAAGACATCCAAGGCTTGGCACCACCCTGAGTTTTGTAGAGATGTCGCGCGTACGCAACATTTCCCTCGATGGTATGAATATCTAATCCAAGTTTCTTGGCTGCTTCGAGGTGATACATTTCATTGATCTGCATCACACCCACATCGAAACTGTTCTGAACACCTCGCAGGACGGCCCCGGCCGAGTCGTACTGCCTATAATGAGATTCACAAGAGGCAATGCGGGCAAGGATCGGAATGTCTGCAAAGTAGTCTGAAACGAAACGTTTGACGTTCTTCGAATCAGTAATCGGCCCATAATCTTCGGCTTTGATTTCTTTGGTCTCGACGACCGCTACAGGTTCTGAGTTCTTATCTACCGGATTGGAAGAGAGGACTGCGGGAAGGACTGCTGCTGACGAAGACGAAAGACTAAAGAGAAGACTAAGCGTCGTAAGCTGTAAAATAACTGTAGGGTAAACTTTTAATCTTGGGACGCAATGACCGGATGTACTCCCCCAAACGAAAAATCAGCCCTTGCTGATTCCCTAATAGGTTAGCAAATTTGAAGGCGAAAGTCAAGCTTTTTTAGTTATAAATTACTCAATATATTGCTTTATAAGGCCATATAATTCAAAATACCAGTTTAGGCGTTTTGGGCTCTTTTTTCAAGGTTTTAGCTAGTTGTAACCACGAGTATCTGTTCATCCCCTTTCAGCCCCGAAATAACTTCAATAGTGCCGTCTGCACCTTTCAAACCGGTGGTCACTTCTTGCCTCGTAGATGTTTCTCCGACTTGAACCGTGACAAAACTCTTGTCCCCCACCCTTTCAACGGCATATGCCGGAATTTTAACGATTCCTTCTTTCTTTGCAGTTTCAATTTTAAGATTGGCGGTTAATCCGCTGCGCAGTTCAACTCCGGGAGTAGTATCGAACGCAACAGTTACCTTGTATGTTGCCACTCCGTCCACAATGGTCTGTCCGGGATCAATGTATACCACCTTTCCGGTGTATGGAGCATCCGGGAATGCGTCAAAGGTCATGGTCACCGTGTTGCCAATTCTAATCTTTGCAATGTTTACTTCAGAGACGTTAGCTTCAATCTGAAGTTTTGAATCCGAGATGATTGATATAAGTGAAGTTCCGGGAGTAACGATCTGTCCAACCTTTGCTTCTTGTCTCGTGATAATGCCGCTGATTGGAGCTGAGATCACCGTCTTTGCTATATCCGCTTGTATCGACGCGACATCTGCCCGCAACGAATCCACTCGCGCCTGTTCGGAAAGAATATCGTTGTATGTTGAGCCTGATGCGGTAGAGGTTTTAATCGGAGCGGTAGAGAATTTCTGCTTGGCAGCCTGCAAATCCGTAATGGCATTTCCGACTTGAGTTCGGGCTCCCGAAGCGGTGGTTTTATACGCATCGATCGCGTCTTGATACTGGTAGTTGTTATAGACGCTGACTGAACTCACGGCAGAACTGAGATGATCGACAAATGTTTTGATGCGCGAAAGACTTGTTTCCGCTTTGGTAAACACGGGACCTAAGTCTTGTCCTGGAACAACTTGGGAAAGTGAAGTCCTCCAATCTGTAATTACCTTTTCAATATCTGCCCGTTCGTTTCCAAGATCAAGTCTCGTGGTATAGGGAATGCTTGCATTGAAAGGAAAAACGATTCCATTCTGATTTGAGGTAACTGCAAATTCCGGATTTGAATTATGCGCATTATTGAAGAACTGGTCTGCTTTGAAATTCACCGCATCTTCGGTCTTTGCAAATGAGTCTTTGAGCGCAAGAAGTGCCGTGCTGTATGCGTTATCGTATGAAGACGAAGTATTCTTGGTAGTGGTATCTAATTGAACCAGAGCTTCATTCAAATTAGCCTGGGCGCGAAGCAAACTGGCCCGGAGATCGCTTTGTCCAAGTACGGCCAACGTTTGTCCGGAATATACCTTGTTACCCACATCAAAGGGTGCACTCACCACCTTTCCGGTTCGTTCAAACCCGAGATCCACGGTGGATGAGGATTTGGTCGTTCCGGTAACCAACACCTGTTCGGTTATATCCCCTACCTCTGCAGACACGAAGGTTTTAGTGGTTGAATCGTGGAAAACGAGGTAGGCGATTCCGCTTACCGCGATAATTCCAACAGCGCCCCAGATGATCTGTTTTTTAGAGAGCCCTGTAAAGAAATGCTTGATTCTGTGAATGATTTTCATATGTGTTTATCTATTTCGAATATCCGAAAGTATCTTCCCGTCCGCGAGGGTGATAACCCGATGTGCCATTTTGGCATATTCCGGCTCGTGAGTCACCATTAAAATAGTTTGGCCTTCTTTGTTCAATTCGAGGAAGTTTTTCAGTACCAAAGCGGAAGATTCTGAATCGAGGTTGGCTGTTGGTTCGTCTGCGAAGATGATCTTCGGATTGTGTGCCACAGCGCGGGCAATGGACACTCTCTGCTGCTGTCCTCCGGAGAGCTGAGAAGGCAAATGATCCGTTCTGTCTGCCAATCCGATTCGGGAAAGCGAAGCGACGGCTTTTTCCTTTGCCGCTTCTTGGGACAACCCCTGCATGAGAAGCGGAATAAGAACATTTTCAAGAGCGGTTAATTCGGGGATTAAGGCGTAGTCTTGAAACACATATCCCAGTGAATTTAATCTGATCTTGGTTAATTCGTCTGTTTCCATTTCTGTTACTTTTTCCCCGTCGATATAAATTTCACCCGAAGACGGATGGTCCAGAAGACCGAGCTGGTACATAAGGGTGGATTTTCCAGAACCGGAACGTCCCGTAATAGCCACGAATTCCCCGCTCTCCACTTTGAACGAGACGTCATTCAAAGCAAGGAGAACGCTGTCTCCGCTTTCAAATCTCTTGGTGATGTTTCGTGCTTCGATCATATTAGTTTCGTCCCAAGATAGCGTCTAATGTATTTTGTTTTACTACAATCCGGGCTGGAATGTATCCGGCGATAAGGGTTGCGATCATCAGCAGTCCGGCGCGTATAAGAGTGGAGGAAAGTTCCGCCACCAGGATTCCATCAGAGAATGGGAATTTAATCGGGTGGGCTGTCACAAACGGAACGAGGAATCCATAGAGGATGAGCATACCAAACATGATGCCGAGAAGTGCGTAAAAAACAGACTGGAGAACGTATGCGAATTCAATCGCCGTTGAATTGATGCCGATTCCTTTCAAAATACCAATGTATTTTCTTCGGGTAATGGCGTTGATGAAAATAACGATGAAAATGGTGATCGAAGCAACCACGAGACCGATGGATCCAACGACGTTACCCAAAAGACCGAAGGTGTTTTTAATATCGATGAGGAAACTGGGCAGAGCTTCATCCGCAGTCTGTACTCGGGCCGTGTTCCCTACCCCGCTCTGGAGCAGCGCGTTCTTTACCAAAAAGACATCCGTCTTTGGTTTTAATTTCACCGCAATTTCATCCACGTTATAGTCTCCTCTGCCGATAAGATTTCGCATGGTGGAGTCGAGCATCACAATGCGCTGATCCACGTCCGTCTTCGTCTGTATAAAGCCCTTGACGGTCATCTCACGAACAGTGTCCCCCACGGTCACGCGCACTCTGTCTCCGATATTTACCCTTTCAAGGAGGGTTAATCCCGGAACATCCACATTCGTGTATTTCTTCAGCATATTTGCTCCGATGAGAATGGAATCCGAGTCTGAAGAAGTTAAATACGATCCTTCCACCACCTTATTTGAAAGATGGGTGGTTTGGTCTTCCTTTACCGGATCTATTCCTTCCACCAATCCCCCGGCACTGTTCGGAGAATCTGTTTGTCTCAATTTAATTTTGTATTCCGCTTCGACTGATCCGCCTTGAATGTATCTTGGGGAATAGCTTTCGGTCCACGGAAGTCCCGCCACGATGTTTACAATGTTCGAGCTGTTTTCGATGTAATCCTTTTTAGGAAGAGAGGAGATGATAATGTCTCCCGCATAATATTTCTTGTATACGTCCGTGGATCCTTGGATAAGTCCGACCAAGACTCCGCGAACGACAACTAGGTTAAGGAAAGTTAAGGTCATGACAAAGACGATAAGACCTGTGGTGAAGGGACTCGAACGGCGGACCTGTCTGTATGCCAAAAACCACCCCAGGGAAAGTGACCTTCCGAGGTGTTTGAAGCGTTTGGGGCGAAGAATTGACATGGCCGCCTATTATTGCATAAATTGTCACCGCTTACAATTTGTAGCCAAGGTGTATCCAGCTTTCTCCGCCAGCTCTTTTGTAGCAAAGGTAATCTTGTTTTTCTCCGAAATGGAACTCTTGCAGGTTTGGTAATAGTATCGTTTTCCCTGGCTTGAAGCGTATACAGAGGCTGTATTAGTGGAAGATGGGATAACCTTTGGTGTGGTTGTACCAAATAGAGTGGTGGCATGCAGGACAAACTCCGGATCATACGAAATGCTTACGCCTTCCTTCTTCCCTGTTTCAACCAGCCTCCCTATTCCAAAGCCTAAAATAACCAAGAGAATAGCGGAAATTACCAGATAGGCTACATGGTTGATTTTATTTGGGACCTCGGTTATACTCATACGGCTAATTATATACGGTCTTCAAGACCAATACCCACACCATGGCACATAAAAAGTCTGCTGGAACAACAAAAAACGGACGAGATTCAAATCCAAAATACCTTGGAATGAAGCTTTCGCCTGGCTCATTTGCCAAGGTTGGTTCAATCATCCTCCGCCAGCGCGGTACCCAGACTCTTC
>JAQBQW010000021.1 GCA_028286805.1 Parcubacteria group bacterium
TAAACACGCACTTGAATCGTACAAGGCTGCATACGGAAAGGACATGATCTATCAAAGCTACGGGCAAATGGAATGGGACGTGCTATTTATTGCCCGAGACGCAATCAAAGCCGTTGGATACGATGGAACAAAATTGGCAGAATACTTCCATACTTCTGTTAAGGATTGGAATGGTGCGGCAGGATCCGTTACTATTGGTTCAAACGGAGATCCAATAAGCGGACACAGACTCGAGGTCATCAAAAACGGAAAAGTAGAGGTATTGAAATAGTAGATTTGAAGCTTCCCTGATATATTGAATATCAATGAATATCGTGCCACAGCTTGTGCTGAATAGCGTTATCGCCGGAGCGATCTATATGATGATCGCTCTTGGTTTTAACCTGATCTACGGAACGGTAAAGTTTTTTGATCTCGGATACGGGGTACTGACAGCAGTTGGAGGATATGCCGTTTTTTTCTTCTATAAAAAACTTGAATTAGGCTTACCGGTTTCAATTGTTCTCGGCATTCTTATTGCAGGGTTGATCGGATACTTAGTGAATAAGTTTGTTTATACAAAACTTCGTGAGCGTAAGGCTTCAAACATGGTACTGCTTGTTGCATCCCTCGGTGTCTTTACCGCACTCCAAGCTTTGATCGCCATGCTGTTCTCGAGTCAGTTCCAAACACTCTCCACCAATGCAGGAAGCAGTACAACGTTTGAAATATACGGAGCTGTAATCACTTTGGTCCAACTTGTCATCCTTATCTCAGGACTCGTTATCACAGGACTCTTGGCTTTAACCATGAATAAAACCATGTTCGGCAAAGCCATCAAGGCGGTATCAGATGATGAAGAAGTTTCAAAGATTGTTGGGATCAATACCCAGAAGATTATCAGCGGAGTCTTCTTTATTGGAGCAATGATTGCCGGACTGGCCGGAATCCTGGTTGGATTTGATACGGGCATCGAACCAACCATGGGGATGTCCCTTCTTCTTAAAGGGGTCATCGCTTCTATTATAGGAGGAATCGGCAACGTATACGGGGGAGTATTGGGCGCGTTTCTTTTGGGGTTTGTAGAAAACTTCGGCATTTGGAAAATTAGCGGAGAATGGAAAGACGCAATTGCCTTCACCCTTCTTATTCTTTTCCTGTTATTCAGACCTCAGGGAATCTTAAAAAAATAACATGGAATACTTCATTCATCTCGCGATTCTTGTTTCCATTTATGCCATCCTAGGGCTTTCGCTGAACCTGGTTGTTGGATACACGGGACTCCTCTCCATTTCCCAAGCGGCATTTTATGGAATAGGAGCATATACCACCGCGATACTTCTCACCCGGTTTGATCTTAATTTCTTTGTTTCCATACTGGCGGGTATTGTTATCACCGGTGTATGCAGTTTGCTTATCGGATTCGTTCTCTCAAGATTCAAAGAAGACTATTACGCCCTCGGTTCCTTTGGATTCAATATTATCGTCTACAGCATTTTCTTGAACTGGCAGAGTTTGACCCAAGGACCGCTTGGAATTCCTGGAATCACCCGCCCAACCATATTTGGATTTTCTCTTTCTGAAAATATAGCATTTCTTGGTCTTGCGGTAGTCGGAGGAATTCTTATTTTTTTCTTCTGCGAATTCATTGCCAAATCTTCTTTTGGACGTGTATTGAAAGCAATCCGGGAAGACGAACAGGCGATCGAGATATTTGGATACAAAACCCTTTACTACAAACTGGCTATTTTTGTTCTGTCAGCGATGATTGCAAGTGTGGCCGGATCTTTCTTTGCTTCGTACATTACATTCATCGATCCTTCGACATTCACCCTGAATGAATCGATCTTTATTCTTTCCATTATTATTCTGGGAGGATTGGCTAATCTGAAAGGTTCTGTCCTTGGTGCGCTTTTCCTTATTTTGTTACCCGAAGCGTTGAGATTTGTGGGATTCCCAACAGATATTGCCGCACAGATGAGACAGTTGGTGTACGGAGTGCTTCTTGTTGTGTTGATGCTGTATCGTCCGCAAGGGTTGCTCGGAGAGTATAAGCTCTAGAAATCATCTTCTTGCCAGGTGGCAACATACGGTCCGAGGTTCACGCATCTTTCAACTCTTTGAATGCGTTCCAAGGGATGCTGCTCTAAAAATAAGTCGAGTGCATTTGCTGAATCGACAAGAGTGTCTAATTTATCATCAATGGTATTAAACTTGTTATCCGCGTCTTTCCTCCATTGGAACATGCCTAATTTAAATTCACGCATCTCTGTTTTAAATTCACTCCAATCAGAAATAAGGCCTTGGAGTTCAGCCTTGGTAGGGAAATGCTCCTTCATAAGAGGTAAAAGCTTTTGTTCAAATAGGGTGATTAATTTTTCTTCGTTCATTTCATAAGTATAAAACCTAGTTTTTTGCTATCCCCAGGTCTCTTTTTCTCCCTTTTTAAGCCATATTGTGGTTTTCTAGGGTTACTGTAGGATTAAATGGTCAAATTACCCGCTTATTCCACCTAATGAAAAAACCCCTTATTTTGGCCCTGATTCTGATAGTTGTTATTGTGGTCGGCTGGTCTTATTCCAAAAAGTCTTCACAGACCTCTATAACTGGAGAATCTATTAAAATTGGACTTGCATTGGGGCAGACTGGGTTTGCGGGCAACTGGGGAGAAGGAGAAGGAAAGGCTATTCATCTAGCGTATGAAGAATATAAAAATAAATTACCAAATGTTCAGTTTGTTACTGAAGATACAAAATCATCTCCGGTTGGAACTGTAAACGCTGTTCAAAAGTTAGTACTCGTAGATCACGTCGCAGCAGTTATTGGACCAACCTGGTCCGATAGTTTTCAGGGAGGATATCCAATAATGAATAAAGCCAAGGTTCCTTCTATTTCTCCAAGCTCGGCATTCGAAGCTTTAGAAGAAAATACACGTTCAGAATACATGTTCTCTACGTGGTGGCCTCAGATGGAGGAGATAAAAACTCTAGCTTTAGATATGAAGCAGCGTAATTACAAAAAGGTGTTACTTCTTCATGACGAAGACGCATTCGATACGAGTATCATTAATTATTTTGAGTCACATGCTCCGGAAGTTGTACCAAATTTCTTTGCTTTTAAAAAAGTTTCAGTACCCATCGGTTCTTCAGATTTTAGAACTGAAATAGCAAAAATAAAGAATGACTTTAAACCCGATGCAATTCTTGTTGTCCTTCAGGACACCTCTTCCGTGGGTCCGTTTATGAAGCAGTTGCAAGAACAAGGAGTAAAATCTCAAGTGTATGAGACGGCTGATGCTGAAAATCTTGATAATCTTAAAAAATTTCCCGGTTACTTTGATGGAGTGTTATACGCATTCCCTTCATATGCGGATGATTCGGGATACACCGATCTTCACAACCGATTCGTGAAAGAATATGGAGATAATGCTTCTGAAGGTCCTGCCTTCGTAAACGCATACAATGCTGCCAGGGTTATATTCGACGTTATTTCCAAGGGTGCAAGAACGAGTGCGGAGATTACAGAAGGTATCAAGAATGCACAGGTTCCTGGGGTTGGAATTAAAACTTTGTCTTTTGATGAGAACGGACAGGTGAGTGGAGCGAAATACATTATGAAGGAAATTCAGAATAATCAATTTAAGAATGCAAAGTAATATGAAAAAATCTTATTGGATCGCACTACTTGTAATCCTCGTCATTCTTGGAATTTGGATTACCAAGCATAAAAAATCTGCTCCAGCCTCCTTAGAATCAATTAAGATTGGAGCCGCCCTTACGCTTTCAGGAGATGCGGCTGTATGGGGTGAAGCAGACAGAAATGGCATTCAGCTTGCAGTTAAAAAAATTAATGAAGACGGAGGAGTAAAAGGAAGACCTTTGGAACTTATTGTCGAAGACTCGAAAAGTTCTTCAAAAGACACAATCTCAGCCGTTTCGAAACTGCAAAATGTTGATAAGGTCAAAGCACTTCTTGTTTCTTGGTTAGATGTGTATCAAGGTGCTGAGTCAATTTTGAAGCCTAATACTTTAATGATATCTCCAGATGCTGGTACAGAAGGAGTAAATGGGGTAAAAATTCACCCGAATGTATTTTCAACTTGGTATCGTACCCAGCCCAAATCAGAACTTGCCATCAAGCACATGGCAGAACACGGTAAGAAAAGACTCTATATTATTACTCAAAACGACTCCTATTTCGTAACGGTACTTGGTTTTATGGAAGCGGCAGCAAAGAAATATGGAGTTGAAATAGTGGGTGAAGAAAAGCTTAATGCGGGAACAGATATCCAATCCATTCTCACAAAAGTTAAAGCAAAAAACCCCGATGCAGTCTTTTATTCTTTGTATGATGAAAAAGAAAATATTGATTTCCTCAAGAAAAATAAATCTCTCCTAGATCCGTCCGTAAGTATTTACGGAGATGAATTGGTTCAGCAAAACTATACCCGCACTGATTATGATCAAAAATGGTTTGAAGGATTCTATTTTTACGGTCCCAAAAGTCCCAACCCCATGTTTTCCAAACTATATAAAGAAACATACGGCAAAGATCCAATCTTTGGAGCGAGTGTTGCCTATGATTCAGTGTTCATGATCGCCAAAGCCCTTGAAGATGAACCGGCAGACTTGAATTCATACATGCGACAAACAAAGTTTAAGACAGTGAGCTACGGTACAGTGACATTCGATGAAATTGGAGGTATCGAAACTCCTGAAGATTACTTTGTGATGAAGCAGATTAAAAATGGAGTAGCCGTAGATGCAAACTAGAATGAAAAAACCACTCTGGATTATTATAGTTCTTGTCCTGATAGTTCTGGTTATTTTGGGAGTGACTAGAAAAACTCCAACTTCTTCTACAAATCCAGAGTTTAAAATTGGTGCAGCACTTCCACTTACAGGTCCTTATCCTGCATTTGGAGAAGAATTCGAAAGAGGAATACATGTTGCAGAAGATGAAATTAATCAGAATGGCGGAAATCTAAAAGTTTATGTTGAAAATACCAACCTTGATGCCAAGGGATCGGTTGATGCGGTTACAAAGTTAGTAAATGTGGATCACGTAAATGCATTAATCGTTTCAGCTTATTTGGAAGCTCAGACTACACACAACATTTCAGATGCCAAGGGTATTCCAACTCTGGTTTTATGGGATTCAAACCCTCAGATTGAAGCCATGGGTGATAAGGTATTTGCTATTGGACCCTGGACTCCAGCATCTGGAGAAGTCACAGCTCGGTTCATATACAACAAGGGAATTACCCGAGCGGCAATTTTTGGTTTTAAACAAGAATGGTCGAATGCTGTTTCTGAGGCTTTTAAAAATACATTTAAAGACATTGGCGGAGTAATTACAGAAGAAGAGTTTGCTAATCCTGGGGTTAAGGATTATAAAAGTCAACTTTCAAAAATTGTCACTTCAAAACCTGACGCCGTCTATATGACCGTTGAAGACTTTTATGTCGGATTGAAAGAGCTAAGAGAACTTGGTTATAAAGGATTAGTGATTACATCTGATGTTTTGGATAATGAACTTGTTGGGCAGCAACCCACTTTATTTGAAGGAGTATTTAGTTCTCAAGTGGCTGATCCAGTCTTGGATTCAACAACTCATTTTGCCGAGTTGTATAAGAAGAAGTATGGAGAGGCTCCAAAGAAAATTCTTATTGGAGCTTGGGGTTATGATGGGGTTCAAGTCGTGTATAAAGCCCATGTTGAATTTCCAGATCTTGATATGAATAAGGCATTGCATAAACTTCAGGCATTTAATGGAGCCTCAGGAGAAATAAAATTTGACGAACACGGTTCTTCGAAAACACTTCCTAAAATGTTTGTGGTGAAAGGTGGTAAAATTGTAAAAGTTGAATAACATGCCAATCCTCTCCACCAAATCCCTCACCAAACACTTTGACGGAGTCTATGCCGTGGATCATTTGTCTATCTCGTTTGAAAAGGGAAAGGTAACCAGTTTAATTGGTCCCAATGGTTCGGGTAAATCCACTCTCATAAATACCCTTACAGGTCTTCATAAAATGGATGGTGGAGTTGTTGCATTCGGACAGCATACCAATCTTGAGGAAATTGATCCTTCGGAAGTTGCTTCGTACGGAGTGACCCGCACATTCCAAGACGTTCGTTTGTTCGAACAGATGACCGTTCTTGATAACGTACTTGTAGTGCTAACAGATCGTGGAACAATCTCTTCTTTCTTTAGCAAACACAATGCATTTCATTTGGATAAAGCTGAAGAAGTATTGAAGAGAATCGGGCTCTGGGAAAAAAGAAACGAACTTGCAGCCAATCTTTCATACGGACAGCGCAAACTTCTTGAGATTGCCCGCATCTTGGCAATGGCACACTCTCCCTCTGGTGAAGCGGAAATCTTCTTCTTTGACGAACCGTTTGCGGGTCTTTTTCCAGAAATGGTGAAATTAATTGTTTCGGTTATAAAGGAATTAAGAGAAAAGGGGAAAACGGTTATTTTAGTTGAACACAATATGGACCTGATCCGGGAACTTTCAGATTACGTCTTTGTGTTGGATTCCGGCAAGTTGCTTGCTGAAGGAAAACCCCTGGAAGTGTTGGCTCGAAAGGATGTAATTGAGGCGTATTTAGGGGAATAATAAAAATATATGAACAAAACCTTAAAACGTATTCTCATAATCATCGTCCTGGGACTTTTAGTCTGGTTCATTGAGCGTCGTTCTCATTCACCAGTTTCAGCAGCTATAAAAATTGGAGCCGTCCTTCCTCTTTCAGGCGATGTGGCAGATATTGGGCAAGAAGTTAATAGAGGAGCTCTCGTCGCGGTAGATGAATTTAGGAAACAAGGGATTAATGTGGAATATTTGGCAGAAGATGATGTATGGGATCCCGCCAAAGCTGTGAGCGCTTCACAAAAATTAACTTCGATTAATAAAGTAAATTCAGCCTTTGTCCTTGCAGGTAGTGAAGCTAAACCGATGGCGAGCGTATTTGATAAAGCTGAAGTTCCGCTTCTTGTAACCTGGGACAGCAGTGAATCTTTGAAACAACTCAGTCCTTATATTTTTAGTATCGGTTTTAATAATGAAGTTACCGGAGCAAAACTTGCAGAATTTATGCATAACAAGCTTGGTCTTTCACACGTTGCGGTTGTCAGTCACATTGATGAAGTGGGGGATATTATGGTGGCCGCGTTTGTTAAGAAATTCGCTGAACTTGGAGGCACCGTTGCTTCTAAAGATAGAGTAGCTGTTACTACCACGGATTTCCGGGCTTATATATCAAAAATTAAGAACGAAAAGGCAGATGGAATTGCTATGTTTTTTAATCCCCCCGCACATTCAATTTTTGCGAAGCAGAAACAAGAACTTTCGCTCGTTATTCCGAGTGCCGGCCCAGATATTACAGATTCAGATATTGAACAAGGAGGTTCGGCGATAGAAGGAACTTACATGACATACATTTGGACGGATAAAACAGAAAATCTTATTGCCCAATATAAAGCGAAGTTCGGATCAGACCCATCCAGTGTTCTTTATGCAGCCTTTGGTTATGATGCGGTAACTGTATTGGTGGAAGCAAACAAAGAAGCGCTGGCAAAGAATATATCCGTAGCTGAAGCATTAAGGAGTGTGAAAACCGATAACACAACCACTCCGGTAGATATGAAGGGGACTAATTCCTCTGAAAGGGTAGAAAAAGTATTTAAAATTGAAGGCGGCAAGAGGGTGTTAATCGAAGAATAACGGCAATTTGAAATCTTTACAAAGAGGTATAAAGTAACTGTATGAACAACACAACAAAAGCGGCACTCGGAGTAATCATAGTAATTCTCGTTATCTGGGGCATTTCGAAAACGACAGGAAGCAAATCTGTAGATTCAACAAAAGAACCTATTAAAATCGGAGCAGTTATTTCCCTTACCGGCAGTGCAGCTCCATGGGGAGAATACGGTAAAAAAGCCATGGAGCTTGCTGTGAAAGAAATTAATGCTAAAGGAGGAATAGATGGAAGACAGGTGAATTTATTGATTGAAGATGATCACACGGATGGAAAACAGGCTGTTTCAGGTTTTAATAAGCTCGTCAGCATTGACCACGTCAATGGAATCATTGGAGGCGTCTTTGATTTCACCGCCCAGCCTCTGCTGCCCCTCGCACACAATGAAAAAATTACCTTCATCTCTCCCTCAAACTTTAGAATTGCCGGCGGTTTTGAGTTGAATGATCAAAGCTTTGTCATGATGAGCGATTTCAACAAAGTACTTGCAGCAATGAAAACATATCTAGGCGGTGAAAATGTACAGAAATTAGCGGTAGTACATTTTAAATCCACCTTCGGTAAAGAAATTGCAACCACGCTCGATACGATCATGAAAGATCTCGGACACGGGGGAATTGTCGAAGAAGAATATACTCAAATTGGTAACAATGATTTCAAAACAACCATCGCAAAACTTAAAGCACAAAATGTGGATGCGGTATTCCTCGATACACTCGGAAGCGATTCTGTAAATTTCATTACTCGAGCAAAACAAGCAAACTTCAAGCCGGCATTTATAAGCTACAACGGCCTTACCGATGCTTTTGCTGAGGAAAAAGACAAAAGCTTATTAGAAAATGTGGTTATTCTGAACTGGGAAGTCACCAGACCAGAATTCGCCAATCTGTTTCAAGATTCATATGGCATAGCGCCAAGCAAATCTGCTGATAAGTTCTATGATGCCGTCTATGTTCTTGCTCAGGGAATTGCAGGTTCAAAGGATAATGCGCAAGTCGCTTCTACAATTGAAAACTCGTCATACACAACTCCAAACGGAGAGGTGAAATTTACAGCTGACCATGCGGCGCAAAGCACTAATGTAAAGATTCAAATAATTAAACAAGGAAAGCTAGTTGATTACACAGCTAAATAATATGAATAAAACTACAAAAGTGGTTATTGGATTAGTCTTAGTTGTATTGGTGATATGGGGAGTTTCAAAATCTTCCACTAATAAGAAAACTTCTGGCACACAAACTCCTATCAAAATAGGAGTTATCACTGTGCTGTCGGGAGACTTTGCGAGCTATGGGGAGGATATGCGAAACGGTATCCAATCGGCAGCAGTGCCCGGAGTGGAGTTCGTATTTGAAGATGATAAGTGTGAACCAAAAGATGCAGTTGGTGTTTTTCAGAAAATGACAGAAATTGACGGTATTAAGTTTTTCATCGGTCCAGGGTGTGGTTCCCCTCAAGAAGCAGTGTCACCTCTAGTTGCAAGCAAGAATGTTGTTGCCGTGGCACCATCTGCAGCTTCCAGAGGTCTATTTGCTTCAAGCAAAGGAGGATTCTTTAATATTCAATATTCCCTTGAAGATGAATCTAAATTCATTGCTGAATCATTGTATGCGAGCGGAATAAGAAAAGTTTCCCTTATTGTATATGGAAACGCTTTTTCAAAAGCTCATGCAGATAGCTTTAGGAAAAATTTCAAAGGAGAAATTGTAACTGCCACCATGCTTCAGGATGATAACCAGAATATTCTCACCGAACTCACGAAGATCAGAGCAGCTACACCAGATGCTATCTATTCTCCAGATATGTCTTTCTTCTTTGCTGATGGTCTTGGCAAAATGAAACAATTGAATATGACTATACCTGTCTATACCACATATGTTGCCGAGCTTCCCGCTGCTCGAAAGTTGGTCGAAGGAGTGAAATATTCTTTTCCAGGAAATCTAAGTGGAGATAAGGGAGCAACGTATGAACTTTCAAAAGAAGCCGCGCAATTGCTTGCCACACTAGTAAGTGAGTGTAAGAGTGACGTTTCCTGTGTAAAAGAAAAAATAAATTCTTCAGGCCAATTTGATGAATTTGGAGCAAATAAAAGACCTATCGTCTTAAAACAAATCAAAGGAGGAATTCCTGTCCAGGTACATTAAAATGCCAAAAGAAATCCTTCTCAAAATCAAAGACGTCCATGTCCATTACGGAGGAGTAAAAGCCCTCAATGGTGCGGATATTTCAATAGACGAAGGGGAAGTGGTTGCTCTCATGGGACCCAATGGAGCGGGCAAATCAACCGTTCTGAAGGCTATTTTTGGCATTGCCCCGATTGATTCCGGCCATATCCTCTGGCACGAACAGCAGATTTCTCCCGTCTCGCACGAAATGGTTGAACGAGGCATTGCGTTTGTTCCTCAGGGTCGGAGAGTCTTCAAACACTTAACAGTGCGTGAAAACCTCGAAGTTGGAGGATTCGTTATTAAGGATAAAAAGATTATTGAAAAGAGAATCGAGGAAGTGCTCGATCTGTTTCCCGCACTTCGCCACAAAATCAAAGAAAAATCGGGTTCGCTTTCCGGCGGTCAGCAGCAGATGCTCGCCATTGCCCGCGGACTGATGATCGATCCCAAAGTTCTATTGCTGGATGAACCTTCTCTTGGTCTTGCTCCCAAGATCGTTAAAGAAGTGTTCGAGAAGATCAAAGAGATTAACGAACGGAGAAAAACAGCCATTGTTGTGGTAGAACACAATATTAAATCAATACTGGAAATTGTTCAGCGAGCGTATGTGTTGGATAAGGGAAAAGTGGTCGCTTCTGATACTCCAAAGAATCTAATTGCTTCGAATGTGTTGGAGAAGGTGTTTTTGGGGAATTTATAGTATAATATTATTATATGAATAAAAAAATTATCTGGGCCGTTCTTTTAATAGTTATATTAGCTGTTATATTCTGGTATAAAGGAAAAACACCCGTTACTCCCACTCAAACCATTAAGATTGGAGTAGTTGCCCCCATTACCGGAGGCGGAACATTGTTTGGGACTGGATTGGTTAAAGGCATTGAATTAGCCAAGAAGGATTTGGGCGGATCTACATATGAACTTATTATCGAAGACGATGCGTCTAAGCCCGCTCAGTCTGCGAGTGCGGCTCAGAAATTAATTAATATCGACAAGGTTCAAGCTCTTATATCTGTAACGAGTGGTACTGGAAATGCAGTTAAACCAATTGCTGCCGCAGCAAAGATTCCGCACATTGCAGTTGCAAGTGATATAAGGATTTCGGACGGTCTCTATAACTTTACAAACCTTGCATTGCCGGATGACGAAGCCAATGCATGGCTTGCAGAAGCTAAAGCACGAGGCATAAAAACTGTTGCTATTCTTGCTCAGAACCAACCGGGCCTCAATCTTTTAATTGATAATGTTAAAGCCGGAGCATCTGCGGCAGGAATCAAAATCGTATACGAAACACACTTTGATCCCACTACTCAAGATTTTAAGACAGAGATCGCTAAAGCTGTCGCTTCAAAACCTGATAATTTTCTTGTCTCAGCATTTCCTCCCTCCCTCGATATCATTGGGCAACAACTTCGTGATGCAAAAATAACCAATGTTTCTGGTATAGCAACCTTTTCTCTCAGTGCCTCACCCCATCTATTTGATGGAGAGTGGTATACCGATCCGGCAATTTCTGACCAAGCTTTTAAAGACAGGTTTGTAAAAGAAACCGGTATCAGATTTAACGCTCGAACTGCTCCGTATGGATATGATTCGTTTAACATGCTTGTAGCTGCATTTGAGCGGGGAGGATCAGTCTCAGACTACATTCTCAATACTACAGAATATAATGGCAAAGCTGGAAAATTAACTAAAGCAAAAGGAGAAGCATCTTTCCGTTCTCAGGCAGGAATTTGGATGGTGAAGGATGGAGAAGATTTCTTTGTTAAGTAGGATAATTAATCTTCAGCCCTATTCTTAAAAGCGTACGTAGATAGCCCGGTATGTTTTTCGAGCCGTTGAATCCATTCAATAGGATACTGTTCTAGAACAATATCTAATGCTTTGGCGGAAAAAGTAAGTTCTTCGAGCTTTTCATCAATGTGATCAAAACGTTTTTCCATTTCAAATCCAGTAGGAAAATGCTCCTTCATAAGGGGTAGAAGTTTTTGTTCGAATAGGTTAATTAATTTCTCTTCATTCATATCCCTAGTATAAATGCCGGATTTTCGCTATCCCCACCTATTCAAAATGGATTTTCTGTTCGTTAGTTTCAATACGTGCTTTAAGGAGAGGGTATGAGAGGAGAGCAGGATCAGATTGAATAATACGAGCCGCTTCCGTACGAGCCGCCTCAACCATCTTTAGATTTTTAATGGCTTCCATGGCAAGATCCGAGATGCCCCATTGTTTGCGGCCATACAATTCTCCTGCACCTCGTTGGGCAAGATCAAACTCTGCAAGTTCGAATCCATTCTTCGCCGTCTTCAAGGCTTTTAAGCGCTCGATTGTTTTAGCCGAAGTGGTTTCGGGAAAGACCCAGCAATACGGCTGGTGCGTTCCTCGGAGGACTCTTCCTCGAAGCTGGTGCAGCTGCGCTAATCCAAACCTTTCAGCACCTTCAATTATAATCAAGGAAGCATTTTCCACATTCACCCCCACTTCAACCACTGACGTCGCCACCAAAATATCCAGTTTCTTCTCTTTGAATTCGAGCATTACTTTTTCTTTGGCATCCGGCGTCATCTTCGAATGAAGAATGCCAATAGCGTATTCTGGAAATACATCTCTCTTCAATCTTTCAGCTTCCTCCTTTACGGATTTTGCCAAGACGGTGTTTTCTTTGTCCGGATCCGGTTCGTTGATTCTGGGACAAATCACATACAGCTGTCTTCCGGCTTCCAGTTCTTTCTTAATATCTTCGTATACTTTTTTTCTTTTTTCAGGGGTAACGATTTCGGTCACAATTTGTTTTCTTCCAGCTGGCATTTGGTCTAAAAGGGAAAGATCCAGATCTCCGTATAAGGTAAGGGCAAGGGTTCTTGGAATAGGAGTGGCGGTCATAGAAAGAAGATGGGGGAGAATAGTTTCTTTCCCAACCAGCTTCTGCCTCTGGGCGGTTCCGAACCTGTGCTGTTCGTCGATAATGGCTAAGGCCAGGTGTTTAAATTTCACCGCCTTTTGTATCAAAGCATGCGTACCGATAACAATCGAAATTTCTCCATTCTCCACCCATTTCAATAATTGATTCCGAGAAATATCCGTCCAGCCGTCCGGATTAACTTTGGAGGGGAACTTTCGTGCCCCGGCTCCGGTGATCAAAGCAATATTCAACGGAAGGTGCCTGAAGTATTTAATGAAAGATTCAAAATGCTGTTTGGCCAGGATTTCTGTCGGTACCATATATGCGGTCTGGAGTGTGCCGAAGTTTTGCAGATTGCCTTTTTTATCCCGTGGATGCGATGTAGTTACCGCATATGCCACAGTCGCAGCCACCGCAGTCTTGCCGGACCCCACATCTCCTTCGAGGAGGCGAGACATGGGGTTTCCCTTTTTGAAATCCTCGAGCACATGATTGATCGATTTTATCTGAGCCTCCGTTGCTTCAAAGGGGAATCTATCTATAAATTTCCGCATCGATTCTTCCGAAGGTTCGATAACAAACGCATTCTTCTCTTTGAATTCGTGTCTGGTTTTTTGCTTCTCGAGCTGAATGAAAAAGATTTCTTCAAAGGCGAATCGTTTTCTTGCGGCGGCGGCGTGGTCCGCTTTCCTTGGAGTGTGGATCCAGACGAGTGCTGTCTTTAAATCCGGCAGATTGTATTTTTTCAACATGTCTTCCGGAATGGGATCCACCAGAGAATCTAAAATTCCAGAAGAGAAGATGGATTGAATTTTATGGAAGATCCAATTGGAGGTCAGGCTTTTTGTTTCCGGGTACACGGGATACAGAGTATGTTCTTCTTCGGAGTTTCCGAACAAAGAATCTCCCACAGCAATGGGCAGTTTATTCAAAGCTTCCACTTTCGGATTTGAAAGATAGAGATCTGGTTTCGAATCTTCCGCACCTTCTTTTTTTCTGCGAGCAGACACTTTTCCTTCAACTCTAACCGGCGTTCCCTCGACCAGCATCTTGGCCATGTATGGCTGGTTAAACCACATGATCTTAATTCGTCCCGATTCGTCTTCGACATACGCCTCAGACATGGGCATTTTGCTGCGGAATCCCTTTGAAGTTTTTAAGCCGGAGATTTGTCCGAAAATGGTGACGTCCACGCCCTTTTCGAGAGTGCTGATGGGCACCACCTTGGCCGTATCTCCGTATCTGACCGGAAAGTGATACAGCAAATCCTCGACCGTGTGGATACCCAGCCTTTTCAATGCTGCGGCTTGCACCGGCAAGATCCGAAAATGCTTGTTGAGGAGATCCAGTGAATCCATGGCCCACATTATACTTTATTTGAGAAATTCAGTTTTAAATGGAAAAACCATTGACAAAGATTTCGAAAGTGATTAAATGGAAATACCACAGTCAGCGGCCGGTCTGTGTGCGGTGTCCCCAGGTTCTGGTGTGACAACAGGCTTCTCATCTGCCAATGGATGAGTGGGGGTGGGGCTGTGTGGTGATGTCCGTCGACGTCTGACGGTGAGTTCGGGGGTGAGGAACTGGTGGGGTTCCTCATTCCCGGACAACATAAATCGCTCCTCTTTTAGAGGATGAAGGATTAGATCTTTTTTGAAATTTGTATCGAGCTTCGGCCCCAAACGGACCCGTCACTTCTGACGGGTCTTCTATTTTTATTAAGAAATGAATTTTCCTCCTTTCTTCCTGATTAATCCCTCTTTCTCAAGAGCGATTAAATTCTTTTCAACTGAAGAATCAAAAAGTTTTAGTAACTCAGCTTTCGTTCTCGGCTTTTCTAAAATAAGTTTCAGAATCTGGGAACGGAGTTCCCTGTTCGAACCCTTGAAGGGGGATTGTTTCTTGTAGTGTGCGCTTCTGTGAATGTTGTTTCCCAATGTTTTCTTCAAATACGTTCCGTAATCCATAAGGGCGTAATACCAATCTTGGATCTCATTTTCAGGAAGCGTGGCTTCAACCAATTCTATAATTTGCTTGTCTGAAACTTTTTCTTTCCCGAGGAAATAATGATGAATAAACACGGTGCGAATATTTGTTTCGATCACAATAGCCGGTTTGTTATAAGCAAAGGCCATGATATCACCGGCGGTGGCCGGTCCAACCCCGGGTAACTCAACGAGGTCCTCGTGTGTCTTTGGAAACCTGCCCTTGTGGTTTGTAAGAATACTTTCCGCTGCCCGCTTTAAATTAAGCGCTCTGCGGTTGTATCCCAGACCCTGCCATTCTTTTAACAGATCCTTGTTTTCAGATGAAGCCAATGCCTTAACCGTGGGAAACTTTTTCATGAATGCCACGTATTTCGGTATGACGCGGTCCGCTTGCGTCTGTTGGAGCATCACCTCTGAAACCAGAATGTTGTATGGATTTCTTGTCTTTCTCCAGGGTAAATGCCTTCTTCCGTTTTCAGCATAAAAATCTCGCACAATTTTTTGAAACGCCCGTATGCTAGTTGCCCTCGTCTTTTTTTGCATCAAGATTCGTAATGTTTAAACGGGTGACCGCCAAGTAAATGATGAAAGCGATGAGGATGAGATTGATGACAGAATAAATAAAATGTCCCCAGCCGAATGTTTGTCCAAGGACCGTGGAAGAAGCCGTGGCGAGGTTTCCGATTTTATTGGTAGCAAGACCAATGGTGGGGGTGATGATATCC
The DNA here is from genome assembly GCA_028286805.1 of Parcubacteria group bacterium. Lineage (GTDB taxonomy): Bacteria > Patescibacteriota > Minisyncoccia > Phycocordibacterales > Zambryskibacteraceae > JAIFWN01. The sequence continues at coordinate 15,529 of JAQBQW010000021.1, forward strand.
GAAGAGAGCGATTTGACGATATCTTGAGCGGCGCTGCCCAAGATAAATCCAACCGCCAGTCCCATGACGCCCTGTGTTCGTATAAAATGCAGGAATCCTTTCATGTGCGTAGTATAGCAAAACGGGGTATTATATAAACATGAAAACAATAACCCATTGGATTGTATCCGCACTCGCTATCGGAGTCGCAGCGTATTTATTACCAGGCGTGTACGTGGATGGAATCGTGGCGGCTCTTGTCCTTGCTGTTGTGCTCGGAGCGATTAATGCTTTTCTCCGCCCCGTGCTTATTCTTCTGACCCTTCCGCTCAATATTTTCACCCTCGGATTATTCACCTTCGTATTGAATGCGGTCCTCGTTCTTCTTGCCGCCGCTATTGTCCCCGGATTCAGCGTTGCAAGCTTCTGGTATGCCCTTCTTTTCAGCCTCGTGCTTTCGATCGTGAACGCAGTCTTTAAACTTTTTGAGAAAAAAGATTAATGAAACCATTCGTCTCTGATCTTATCAGGCATTTCTTCGATGTGTTTCGGGGCAAGAAAATATTCTGGCACCTTCTCGCCATTGGATTAACGTATGCCATTGTGGTTTCCGGATTGGATTGGTGGTATTTCCTCCATGTTCGAAGCGATCTCATCCGCGAAGGATCTTGGCCGGCCATTATCCTCGGAGGAATACTTCCGATTGTTGTTCCGATTCTTCTGTTGATTGGAGGATGGATTTCAAAGAATAAACACATACTTCTGTCCGGAAGAGTGCTGGCCCAGGCGGTGATTTTGGGTTCCGCCGTCTCTTCTTTGTATAAAGCTCTTACGGGACGAATTCAACCGGATACGGTTAACTTCAGTGTTGATATCAGCCACAAGTTCCAGTTCGGTTTTCTGAAACACGGAATCTTTTGGGGCTGGCCCTCTTCGCATACCACCATCGCTTTCTCGATGGCCTTTGCCCTTATTTCTCTCTATCCAAAACAAAAATGGATACACGTACTTGCTATTATGTATGCCCTCTATATCGGTCTTGCCGTCTCCACTTCGATCCACTGGTTCTCTGAAGCCGTGGCCGGGACGATCATTGGGATTGTGGTGGGTACGGTGGTGGGGGTAGGGACCAGGTCTCGTCTCAGGGCCTAGAATGTGCTAAATTAGCCAGTGTTCCATGGAGACGTGTCAGAGTGGTCTAACGTACCTCTTTGCTAAAGAGGCAGGGTCTTTAAAAGCCCTCGCGAGTTCGAATCTCGCCGTCTCCGCCAAAATGAAATTCCGTTTTAGAAGAAAGAAAAAAGTATACAAACCCTCGCCCAAATACTTAAAGCACAAAGAAGCAGCCCGCGCTCTGGTTATCGAAAGACTCGAACACTTTAACCTTTTCTATACATTCCAATATAAAAGGATATTCATTAAAAACCATAAATCCAGATGGGGAAGTTGTTCTAAACAGGGGAATCTGAATTTCAATTACCGAATTATATTTCTCCCTCCGAAACTCGCGGATTATTTAATCGTCCATGAATTGTGTCATCTGGGGGAGTTTAACCATTCGCCTCGGTTTTGGGATTTGGTAGAACAAACGCTGCCGGATTGGAAAAAGAGAAGAAGGGAATTGATGGCGTGGAGGGAAATAAAAAACGACCCATAAGGGTCGTGCCGAGCCTACTCCAAGAGCTTGTCGATGCGGAGATCGAGTCTCTTCAGTGCCTCCGGATCGTAGTTGCCGTTGAGAATGTTCTGGAGGTCCTGAACGGCATCCTTCTTTTCCGGATCTTCCTCCACTTGCCTGATCTTGGTCGAAATGGTTACCCTGAGTTTTTGGGTAGATGCCGTATTCTCGAAGATGGGCGGAGGAGGAGTGTAGTGAACGTGATTCATGTCTAATCTCCAAGGTGCGGGTGGACTGAAAGTACATTATCATATGGAGTATTCAAAAGAAATGAAAAAGAAGCTCAATTTTAAAGCAACCGAACTAAAGAGAACATTACTCCCTGCACAGAATGCTTTTCTTTCCCTTGCCCGCTCTATCGTTGGCCAGCAGATTTCGATCAAAGCGGCAGCAAGTATTAATGCGCGGTTGCTTTCTTTATTCGGCAAAAGGAAACCATCCCCGACGCTCCTGCTGTCTTTCACGGATAAACAATTGAAAGAGGCGGGACTTTCCCGGAGCAAGGTTATTTATTTGCGGGACTTGGCCGATAAATTTCTTGATAAAACTATAGATCCAAGGAAGTTTCCCCAGATGTCCGATGCGGAAATCAAAGAACACCTGACCCAAGTAAAGGGCATTGGCCCATGGACCGCAGACATGTTCTTGATATTTGCTTTGAACCGTCCAAATATTTTGCCCGTTGGAGATCTCGCCATTAAAAAGGGATTTCAAAAAGCGTTTAATCTTAAGTTGATGCCGGATGAAAAGAAAATGCGCGCATTGGCCAAAGAGCACGAAGGGGAACACACCAATCTTTCTTTGTATCTCTGGCAAATACTGGACGAGAATGCAGAATGGGAATAAAAAAGAGTCCCGCAGATGCGGAACCCATGTTACCTGAGCTGGTCGATCAAATCGTCGAGAAGTGTAGGATTGCACACGCCATCCTCCGTGGCTCGATCGATCAGATCGTCGATTTCATTTCGGCGTTCTGAAAGAGCGCTTCGGTTCAATCTATATCTGAGAACCGAGATTTCGATATTGTCTATCGGTGTTCGCGCCTCTCTGTTTTGCAGCCGCTCGATGATAACTAAACCAGTTTCGATCGAGGCAAAGGGTTGGCTGTAGGTTCCGTCTGCAAGAAGGAAGACGGTATATCGACCTCTCTTTCTCAGTTCCAGACCCACCTTCGGATCTTTTTTATTTCCCACTTCCATCTCTTCACCTATGGAAAAAGGGTGTCAGGCTTTGTAATACCATGTGGATGCGTATCCCGTCAAACCACTATATTCGTGTAAAGAGCTATACTTATAAACGTCTGTATCAATATAACTAGATAATCACATATCATGAACAACAAATTAGTCGGGGGAATCATCGCAGTACTGGTGATTGGAATAGCGGGATATATGCTGTGGATGCGCCCTACTGTGACTGCTCCCACCGGCACTTCGGCCAATCCTGTCGCGTGTACGATGGACGCGAAGATCTGTCCTGATGGAAGCTCTGTCGGCAGACAGGGCCCCAAATGCGAATTCGCACCTTGCCCAACAACCACTTCACTGAAAACCTTTTCGGATGGAAAAGTAACTTTCATGTATCCAGACAAACTTTCCACAGAATATATTTCAGCTTTAGACTGGCCCCCTAAAGTAACATTGGCAAACAGTACATTCTCCTGTACCGAAGCAGGGTTGGAAGGTGCGCGTGCAGGGCTAACTGAGAGGGTAACAATTAATGGCCGCGTATACTGCAAGACAACCGAAGCCGAAGGAGCCGCGGGAAGCACGTATTTGAATTATGCGTATGTCACACAAGTAAATAACAAATTGGCATATCTCACCTTTTCCATCCGGCAAGTTCAATGTTTGAATTATAACGAACCAAAAGCAAGCCAGTGTACCGCGGAAAGAAACGCCTTTAATATCGATCAGATTATAGACGGCGTCGTTCAGACTCTCACCGTCGTCTCGTAACATTTGATTCGTTGTTGCGTCATACTTCTATATGGAACTTACAAAAGAAAAAAAGATCATCTACGGTGTAATCGTCTTGGTTGTCATACTTATCGGTTTTTTACTCTTTCGTAATAAAAAAGTGCCGCAGATTAATACGATCAACCCTTCCGTCATGCAGCTCGGAGAAGGACAGGTTCGAGTCTTCGGACATTTTTCATGCCTCCCTCTTAAATCCGGAGGCGATTCGCAAACGAATTGCATCATCGGGCTTAAAACCCATGAAGGCGTGTACTACGGAATTGATATAAGCAAGGCGAAAGCCGCCGATCCGAACATTACACCGCAGACAAGCGTCGGATTAACCGGCACATTTGCAGAAGCAAAAAAAGTAAATGACGGAACATACAAAGATTATGCCATCGAAGGGGTAATTGATGTGCTGGAAATAGGAAGAGAAGGATAGAAGAGGGTTATACCCCGTCTTCGATTTGCCCAAAAAACCACGTGATATAATTCACGCATGAGCATTACATCATACAATCTTGAAAACCCCGATCTCGTATTTGATACGGACGATTTTTCATATAATTCAGGCAAGAAATATGTCTTTAAATTTAAAGACATGCCCGAAGAGGACCGTCCTCGAGAAAAGATGCAAAAGCAGGGAAGCGCAGCATTGTCTGTTGCCGAACTGGTAGCCGTTGTTTTGCACACAGGAACGGTGAAAGAAGACGTAATGAGCATGTCTGCCAGAATCGTAAAGGATTATGGCGAACAAACTCTCGCCAAGAGAACAGATCCAGAGAAGCTTTCAAAAGAACTCGACATTCCCCTTGCTAAAGCCTTTCAAATTGTAGCGTGTGCCGAACTAGGAAGAAGATTTTTTGAGAAAAAGGCCGGGGGAGTTCAAGTGATCCGCAACGCCAAAGACGTATTCGATTATCTTCAGGACATGCGATCCCTTACCAAAGAGCATCTTCGGGGAATTTATCTTGATACCCATCACCGGGTAATCCACGATGAGGTGATATCAATTGGCACCCTGAATTCCAATTTGGTGCATCCTCGAGAAGTGTTAAAACCGGCAATCGAATATGGAGCCGCAGGCGTTATTCTGGCCCACAACCATCCTTCAGGAGTAATTACTCCGAGTCAGGCAGATCTCGAAATTACCGAGAAGCTCATTTCTGCAAGCAAGCTCATCGGTATTCCTCTCGTTGATCACGTGGTCATCGCCGGAGATATGTTTATAAGCATTGAAGCCAACTATTAATATGCAAAAAGAATATACTCTTTCTCCATACACATTTGTTCTGAGAGATGCTCCGCAAGCAGACGCTTCGTATGAACATTTTAATGATCTTCATCATTTGTTCTTAAAAAAGTTTTTAGCTTTTAAAGATACTCCCTCACGCATCGAAGCGGAAAAACTTCAGAATCTTCTTTCAGAAATTCTGGCAATACAATCGAAGATTGATTAGTGCGCCAAGGCAGCACAGAATATATCTCTTGCACCGACGGCTCCGAGTGCGCGTTTGGCTTCTGTAAAAGTGGCGCCCGACGTAGTGACGTCATCCAAGAGAATAATCGATGCGCCTTTTAATTTCGATTCGTATTCCTGGGCGACAGACATCGAGAAAGCCATGTTTTCCGCGCGTTCGTGTCTGGTGGCGTGAGTTCTCGACTGGCTTTCGGTATGGGAAGTTTTTAGCAATGCTTTTGGAAGGTATGTAATCCGAGAGGGTTCTTTCAAGTGTCGCATAAGAGCTTCGGCAATAATTTCCGTTTGGTTATATCCGCGCTCACGCCTCCGTTTGTTTGATATCGGTATCGGGATAAGAATAAAAGGGGATCTTTGGGGTAATTTCTCAGAGAGTAGTTCTACGCATATTGCAGCCAGCTTCCTATTCCCCTGGTATTTAATCTCCCAAATGAGAGTTCGCACTTTTTCGTCCTTGTAATCAAAGAGGACGATGGAACCATCCTGAATTTCTTTGGCTTGGGAAAAGACTGCGTTCGGGGATTGTTGGGCCAGATCTAATTCGAGCGCCCGCAGAGCGTCGCTTTTCGGAAAGAAAAGATCAAGGAAATGAGATGTAATTATATACAGTAGTTGCATAAGTGAATGATAGAACAAAAGCGATCATGGTATAATCCACATATGGGTATTTTCGATATTTTCTCCAAGGCAGACACCAGCGTTATGGGGGTCGATATAGGGTCCTCTTCTATAAAGATCGTTCAATTAAAGAAAAAGAACGGTCAGGCTGTACTGGAAACGTATGGTGAACTTGCGCTTGGTCCGTATGGCGGCGGAACAGTCGGGCAGGCGGTGGTCTTGCCTGCGGACAAGATTTCCCAGGCTCTCATCGATCTTATGAAAGAGAAAGAGGTGAATATTACAACCAAGAGATGCGGGCTTTCAATCCCCTTCGCGTCTTCCCTGATGGCGGAGGTGGAAATCCCCCAAGTTTCCTCGAAACAGCTGGCCACCATGATTCCCATCGAGGCCCGCAAATACATCCCGGTTCCAATCTCAGAGGTGACCCTCGATTGGTCCGTCATTCCCAAAAGCGATGCGCCTGCTGTCATAGAAGAAAAACCGCTTGGTGCGAAAGACGAACCGGTTAAAAAAATAGTTCCTCACGTAAACGTGTTGGTGGTGGCAATTCATAACGATACGCTCTCGCGATACAAGGAAATCGTAACGAAAGCCGGACTCGATGCAAACTTTTTTGAAATCGAAATATTCAGCACCATGCGCGCGGTGGTGGATGAAACGCTTGCTCCGGTGATGATCATGGATTTTGGAGCGGCGTCTACCAAACTGTATATTGTGGAAAGGGGAATCATTAAATCCTCGCATACGGTAAACAGAGGGGGGCAGGATATCACCTCGACCATTTCGAAGTCTCTCGGCATCACGCCGATCGAAGCAGAGGTTAAAAAACGCGAGGCTGGTGCCGCAGGACCGGACAAACAGCTGACAGAACTGATTACCCTTGGCCTCGACTACATTTTTGAAGAAGCTAATAGAACACTTCTTTCCTTTGAGAAGAAATATAATAAGGCGGTATCGAAAGTTATTCTGATTGGCGGGGGAGCAGCATTAAAAGGATTGCCTGAATTGGCCAAATTGAGTTTCAAAACAGAAGCAATAGCGGGAAATCCTTTCGGTAAAGTTGCAACGCCGGCCTTTCTCGAAAAAGCTCTGCGCGAAACGGGTCCGGAGTTTGCCGTTGCCATCGGTCTTGCTTTGAGAGAACTTGCGGAACAGGGTTAGACCGAGGTTATAAACATATTCTTTCCAGTTTCCTTTCTTGTATCTCTTTTTTATTCTATACTTGTGTGTAGATGGAGCCGAAATTTCAATCATCATTCATTCCTAAAGGACCGCTTGCAACAAGTGGATCTGTTGCCGGTATACAACCAAAGCGAAGTCTCGTAGGATTTCTTGCGAAGGCTATTTTTGTTATCACGCTGATTCTCGCGCTCGCGGTTGTCGGATACAAGTTTTATTTACGATCTGACATTAATAAAATGGGTGCGGATCTCGAAGCCGCCAAGGCAAAGCTCGATCCGAATGTCATTACGGAGATCTCGAATTTGAATACGCGAATTGTTTCTACTCAGACCCTGCTTCAAAATCACGTCGTACTGTCCCCTTTCTTTGATTTTCTTCAGGAATCGACTCTTAAGACCGTAAGGTTTAACGATATGGCGTATATATCAGATGAAAAGGGAACTACCATGCTTATGCACGGACAAGCTAAAGGATACGCCGCCGTTTCGTTGCAGTCCGACGCTTTCTCCAAGACAAAATATTTCAAAAACCCGGTTTTCTCTAACTTGGATCTTGATAACAAAGGAAACGTGGTGTTTACATTTACGGCTACCGTCGATCCTTCTATCATTTCGTATAAAACAGCCATTGAAGGAGGCAAGATTACCGTTCCCCGCTCATTGACCGGCACTACCACTCCCGCCGTTACAGGTACGTCTACGCCGGCAACTGTTCAAGCAACCTCGACGAAACCTGTTGCCACCACCACGCCGAAGACAGCAACATCAACACCAGTAATCAAACGCTAAAATGAAATCAAGCACCGCAGTCATTCTCATAGTTATCTCAGCGGGAATTTTTTACACATTCATTAATCCCCAGTACCAAGAAGTAAAAGCGTTGCGCGAGCAATCCTCCAACTTTCAGAATATTTTGGACAACGTCGCCGAGCTTTCAACAAAGCGTGATCAGCTTCTAGTGAAGTATCAGACAATTCCAAAAACCGAGGTAGACAGTTTGGCTAAGGTCCTTCCAGATCATATCGATACGGTGCGGCTGGCCATGGATTTTGATTCCATTGCTGCAAAATACGGCATTTCCATTAAACGCATTGAAGTCATCGAAGATAAACAAACCAATAACAACACTATCGTTCAGGCAGCGCCTCGCGGCGGATACAATTCAACCACCATGTCTTTCAACTTCGTCGCGAGTTATGACAGCTTCCGAAAATTCCTGCACGATATCGAACAAAGCCTGAGGATTATCGATGTTAAATCCGTTTCATTTAAAACTTCGGATGTCGGTCTGTATGATTTCCAGGTGTCGATTAAGACCTATTGGCTAAAATAATTATCCGCCATGAAAACTCTTAACGAAAACAAAAACGCCATCGTCTCACTCATTGTCATCGTTCTTGTGTTGGCGGGGTACAAGTATTTCTTTTCCGGCGCACCCATAGTGGTGGACACTTCGGGACAGGACATTGGCAATGATGTTCTTGAACTGAATCAGCGGCTGCAAACAGTAAATCTTGATAGAACCGTCTTTTCTTCTCCGGGCTATAGAGCTTTGATCGATTTCAGCACGGTCGTTCAAGATCAGCCAAAAGGTCGTCCTAATCCGTTTGATCCGATTTAATTATGAGCGATATCCCCACACACGCCATTACCGATGCGGATATACCGGGAAAGGTTCTTGAATATATCCCCGAAGAATCCGCAAGACACTACGGTGTCGTGCCTTTGGGCGTGAAAGAAGGCGTGCTTGAAGTTGGAGCTGTAGATCCTGAAGACATGGAAGCCCGTGATGCTCTCACATTCATCTCTTCGCGAATCGGCATGCCGTACAAGCTTTTTCAGATCACCCAAGACGATCTCGATAAAGCCCTTGAATTATACAAAGGCATCTCTGGGGAGGTGAATAAAGCGTTGTCTGAACTCGATACCGAACTTTCGGAACAGGGAGCAGCGGTTCAGGAAAAAATAGATGATACAAAAGACAAGAATGCCAAGATTGTGGAAGACGCTCCGGTAACGAAGATTGTAGCCACCATTCTTTCGCACGCGTCTGATGAAAATGCCTCGGATATCCACATCGAACCGATGCACGACAGTATTCGGGTAAGATTTCGTGTGGACGGTATATTGAATACCTCACTCACCTTGCCTATCAAAGTGCATTCGGCGGTTGTTGCCCGTATCAAAATCCTAGCTCAGATGAGACTGGACGAAAAACGCAAACCTCAAGACGGAAGATTCTCCGCAAAAATAGAAGGACGTCGAATTGATTTCCGCGTTTCCACATTCCCAACCTATTACGGAGAGAAGATCGTGATGCGAATTTTGGACCAAGGCAAGGGATTGAAGAAAATCGAAGAGATGGGTCTTTCGGAAACAAACTTCAATCTTATTAAAAGCGCCATCAAGCGCCCATTCGGCTTGATCCTTATTTCAGGTCCGACGGGTTCCGGAAAATCCACCACTCTCTATTCAATGTTGAACGAAGTGGATAGAGATCACAAGAACGTATTGTCTCTCGAAGATCCGGTGGAATACAATATGGAGGGAGTATCGCAGTCTCAAGTTCAGCCGGAAATAGATTACACCTTTGCTACAGGTCTTCGAACTACATTGCGTCAAGACCCAGACATTATCATGGTGGGAGAGATTCGCGACAAGGAAACGGCCCAATTGGCCATCCAAGCCGCTCTTACCGGACACTTGGTGCTGTCTACTATCCACACTAACAATGCCCTTGGTGTGATTCCTCGTCTTATAGACATGGGTGTGGATCCGTATTTGATTGCACCTACGCTTATTTTGGCCATCGCCCAACGTTTGGTCCGTACGCTTTGCGCAGACGGAGGCAAAGCGGTACCGCTCGAAGGAAGCCTTAAATTATTAGTGGAGAAACAATTTGCAGATTTGCCCGAAGCCGTCCGGACCAGTATTCCGTTCGGCAAAGAATTGTATGAGATTGAACCGACCCCAACCTGTCCCACCGGAACTTCTGGACGAACGGCGGTCATGGAAGTGTTTGCGATGGACAAAAAGGTGGAGGAAGTGATTTTGAAGAATCCGACCGAACCCGAATTGTATAAAGTGGCCCGTGCAAACGGCATGCTCATGATGAAAGAAGACGCGCTTATCAAAGCATTCAAAAAAATTGTTCCTCTCGAAGAGGTAAATGCGCTATAATATTGTCATGGCACTTTCTTCAATTCTTTTAAACGAACTCATCAGCACTGTTATCAAAGAAGGTGCATCCGATCTCCATCTTTCGGAGGGCAGATCACCCGTACTGCGAGTGGCCGGATTTCTGATTCCATTGGCAAAGTTCGCACCTCTGACCAAAGAGGATATCTCGGGATTTTTAGATATTTTTCTCTCTGCCGAAAATAAAGCAGAATTTCAAAGACAAAAAGAAGTGAATTTTGCATACGGGCACGCTTCGAATGAACGATTCAGAGGCAATGCATTTCTTGAACTCGGACATGTATCGATCGCTCTTCGCTTGATTCCCGCCAAAGTTAAAACGTTTGCCGAATTAAACCTCCCTCCAGTGCTTGAAACATTTGCCCGCAAACAGCAGGGATTCTTTTTGGTTGTGGGTCCTGCGGGACAGGGTAAATCCACGACTCTTGCATCGATGATCGAGTTCATTAACCAGGAGCGCCTCGAACATATCATTACCATTGAAGATCCAATCGAATACATCTTTACTCCAGCCAAAGCTTTGATCGACCAGCGAGAAGTGAAGACGGACACGATTGATTTCCACACGGCATTGTGGGGAGTATTCCGCCAGGATGCAGACGTTATTATGATCGGAGAAATGCGCGAACCCGATA
>JAQBQW010000007.1 GCA_028286805.1 Parcubacteria group bacterium
TTACCCCTATATGGTACCGGAGCAACAAACGGTGCATCGGTTTCTGACATAAGCATTTCAAGCGGTGCATTTTTTATTACTTCATCATAGTCATGAGTAAAAGTGATCACTCCAGTGAAAGAAGTGGCGAAGTTAATGTTCCAAAACCTCTGAGCTTCTTCGAGAGTTCCTGCGAAAAAGTGCACATCCCCTCGAAGTTTTTCTCCGTATGCTTCCTTTAAAGGTTCGAGCATATTCAAAAGCTCGAGGTATGCGTCGCGCGAATGGATCATGATCGGCAAATCGTGTTCGACTGCGAATTCAATCTGGTCTAAGAAAAGCTTTTTCTGTCTTCCTACTTCTTGAGTATCATTTTTATCCTGGTGGAAAAAGTCCAAACCGCACTCTCCTACGGCAACTACCTTCGGATGACTCATCAATCCTTCAAACTGCTCTTTCTCAAAGATTCTCGTTGGATCACCTACCGGATGTATACCGACGCAGGCAAATGTTTCTGTATATTTCTCCGCAAGTTCTACTGCCTTTTTTGAAGTCTCAAGGTCTGTACCGACTACTATAGTGCAGGTTTCAGAATCTTTTAGTCTTTGTACCACATCTTCAATATCTTGATCAAAATTAGGAAGGTTAAGGTGCGAATGGATGTCGATGTATTTCATTAGTCTTTACGTAGAAAAAGCGGTTCGGTTGGTTTTTTATTTTCCTCGATCAAATCTGTAATCTTTTTTGAAGTTTCGGGGAGAATTGGGTACAGCATCTGTCCAACAGTATACAGGTCAACAATTAATTCTTTTATTATCTCTTTCGCTTTTTCTGAATCAGTCTTAATCAGTTTAAATGGTTCAGATTTTTGTATCTTGCGGTCCATTTCTCCAATTTTTCCCCAGATAATATTTGATGCGTCGCCGATTCTAAAATTGTCTAGCGCTGATATAAAGTTCTCTGGTATTGATTCTCTTGGAAGCTCAGGGTAAGAATCCAGATTAGCTTCGGCCATAGTCATGATCCTCGAAGTCAGGTTCCCTATACCATTTGCAAGCCCTGAATTATAGGCATCTTTAAACCTCTCCCAAGTGAAGTCAGAATCTTCAAAAGTCGAAAGCTCCCTGCAAACAAAATAACGCAGAGCTTCAGCTCCGTATTTGTCCACAACCTCTATAGGATTTACTACGTTACCTAATGACTTTGACATCTTCACTCCACCCGCGCCGTTGATAAATCCATTGATGACTATCTGCGCAGAATTCGGGAGTGAAGCAGACATGAGCATAGCCTGCCACATTGCAGACTGCTGACGGAGGTTATCCTTGCCTGCATACTGCGTCGGGGTGCCGTTCGTCCAAAACTTCTCAAAGACCCTTGTGTCGCTCGGCCATCCTAAAGTTGAGATATAGCTGACCAGGGCATCGAACCATACATACATCACATGTTTCTCATCTCCTGGCACCTCTACCCCCCACGGCATCTTTTCCTTTAAGCGTGAAATAGAAAAGTCTTCGAGCCCCCTTTCGACGAAAGCCTTGATCTCATTGAATCTGAAATCTGGTATGACAAATTGAGGATTGCTCGTATAAAAATCAAGAAGCGGCTTTTGATACTTAGAGAACTTGAAGAAATAATTCTCTTCTTCGCGTATTTCGAGCTCTAGGTGAGGATGAATAATGCAGTGACCGTTTTCAATTTCTGATTCGGTCTTCTCGAGTTCACAACCCACACAATACTTTATTGAATATTCTTTTTTATAGATATCTCCTGCATTTGATACCCTCTTCCAAAATTCTTGGGCAGCCGCGACATGGTTCTCATCTGTCGTGCGGATAAAATGAACGTCAGGACTGACACTGAGGAGCGGGACAAGGTCTTTAAACTTGGCAGCATATCCATCAACATATGTTTGAACATCCGTTTGCGCGAGCACTGCATTCTGCCAAATCTTTTGGCCGTGTTCGTCTGTTCCTGTATTAAAAAATACTTTAGAGCCCCGGAGCTTCTTCCACCTCGCAATGACATCAGCACGAATAATCTCCATGGCGAATCCAATATGCGGATCAGAGTTGACGTACGGAAGCGTCGTCGTAATGTAAAAACTGTTGTCCTTCATAATAGATTACTCTTTGCCGGTAATAGCAGAAATCCTATTTATCTTCTCGTGTTCGAGGTCGTTTACGAATTCCATAAAGATCGCAGCCATGGGTACAGAAATAAGAACACCGAGGAAACCCGCAAGCGTTCCTCCGATGAGAAGCGCGACGATAGACACCATCGGTGGGACTCCGACCACTTTTTTTACTACCAGAGGATAAATAAGCTGGTTTTCGAACTGCTGGATAATAAGGAACAATCCTGCGATGAGGAGAGCCTCGCTCATGCCGCCCGCACCAAATGCGACGAGGATAGCCGGGATAGCAGCAATGATCGGACCGAAGAGAGGGATAATCTCAAAGAACCCTGCGGAGACCGCAAGGAGAAGCGCATGAGGAAGACCAATGAGAAGAAGACCGAGGTATACGAGCACTGCAATGATCGCCGCGAGTAGGAGCTGCCCCTGCATCCATCGTCCGATCTTTGCCTTGGAGCGACCCCAGAGGTTCACCACATATCTCTCTTGCTTCCATGGGGTAATGACCTTCAAGAACTTGCCCACTCCGTCTTCTTGTACCGCCAAATAGAACGAAAGGATAACGATAAGAAGGAAGCTCGTTACACCTCCGAACACAAAAGATGCAGAAGAGAATACTCCGTGAGAAAGCGATGTCACCACTCCGTTAATATGGTTTGCAATACTCTCCGGAGAAAGAGATCCGGATACATTCGAGAAGACATTTGAAAATGTCGGATCCGAAGCTAAGGCGCTTGAATATTCAGGGAAAGAAGAAATGAACGATGACGCTTCACCAAGGAGAGGAAGGAGGAGGAAGTAAAAAAGTCCGGCTGAAATAAGCGCGAGGACAACATATACAAGCAAGATAGTTGGGAGACGTGGAATTCCTTTACGCTTGGACCACTCTGCAGCAGGTTCAATCGCCGATGCAATAACAATAGAGGCGAGGAGTACCAAAAGAAGGTCTCTAATGAGGAAAAGAGCGATAAAACCCGCAATAACAAGCACTCCACGGATCCATGATCCGGTCGTTATAACGACTCGTTTCTTATCGAGTTCCCTTCTTCGGTCTTTTTCTTCCATGGATTCCATATAAGCTAATCATAACACCGGGGCAGAATAGGCGCTAGAACGAGAGGATTTTCTTAATATCCTCAACATTATGGACATCTCCCACAACAGCGAGGTTTAGATTCTTATTTTGAAAGAGGGTCTTTGCTACTTTTTGGATATCTTGCGCAGTCACTTTCCTGATTTCCTTTTCAAGTTCTTTTGGTGTGAGGACTGCGTGCTTGATGGCTTCTTGGGAAGCATAGAAGTTCGCCAGAGAGTCCGTTGTCTCAAGCGCCATATACAGATGTCCAAGCATGTATTCTTTCGTATTCTTAAGATCTTCGTTCGATACAAGGACATTTGCAAGCTGAGCACATTCAGCCAATATAACCCTTACCACTTCGGGGATAACATTTGCGTTTGCACCAACTGAAATGGCGAAGTATCCATGGTCCGTATATTCGTCGCTGCCGGCTTGTACGTAATAGCAAATACCCATTTCTTCACGAAGCTTTTGAAAAAGCCTCGAAGACATACCTCCTGCGAGGATGCTCGACAGGATTTGGGCAGCAGGAGTGCGTGGGTCGTGTGCGTTGAATCCTCTGAATCCAATTATGAAATGCGTCTGATCCGTCTTCTTGTTATGGACGAGTACTTGCGGAGTCTTTTGTTTCTCAGAAATCTTTGCTTTTGAAAATTTCTTTGAGGTAGAGATGGATTTGAACTTTTCTTTGATTTCTTTTTTCACTTCCTTATCGGATAGATCACCCGCTACGACAATAATAGTTCCTTCAGACACGTAGTGCCGTTTATGATAATTCAAAAAATCTTTGCGACTGAACTGCTGCACTTTTTCTTTAGTACCAACCACTGGTCTCCCTGCTGGAGTATCGCCGTATATAAGGCTCATAAAAAGTTCAGCAACCTTCCTTTGAGGCATGTCTTCATACATGCTGATTTCTTGTATGATCACCCCCTTCTCCTTCTCTATTTCGGCTTCTGGAAATGTAGAATTCAAATACACATCTGATAAGACATCGAGGAGCTTGGTAAAGTGCCTTTTTTCTCCCTTGGCATAATAACCAGTGAATTCGTTCGAAGTGAAAGCGTTATTTTCTGCCCCTATCATATCGAGTTCCTGAGAGATACTTAAAGAATTCGGCCTCTTTTGAGTTCCCTTAAAGCACATATGTTCAAGGAAATGCGAAAGTCCTCCTTCTTCATTCTTCTCATAGCTCGAGCCGGTTTCTACCATGACAAGGATCGTCACCGAAGGGTTACCTGGAGTGGGCACAGTGATAATCCGAAGTCCGTTCGGAAGTGTCGTTTTTTTGAATTTCATGAGGCCAAAGAATACCTTATTTGAGTATGTCCTTCAAA
>JAQBQW010000010.1 GCA_028286805.1 Parcubacteria group bacterium
TATTGATAGAGCGGTTCTTCAGATGAATTTGAAAGGTACCGAGATCATCAGCGATTCCCCAACAGAAACAATCATTAAATTCGCTGCGGGAGAAATCTGGGATGAATGCGTGGCAATGTCTGTCCGAGAAGGACTTTCTGGAATAGAAGCGCTCTCTGCCATACCCGGAACCATTGGCGCCACCCCCGTTCAAAATGTCGGAGCATATGGAACAGATATTTCTAAAACCTTTGTTTCTTTGGAAGCGTATGATACGGAAAGTTTAACCCGGGTAACTCTTAATGAAACGGATTGCGGTTTCGGATACAGGGACAGCGTGTTTAAACATATGAAAAAAGGAAAACTGATTATCACCTCCGTTACGTTAAAACTTTCAAAACTTCCTCCTTCGCTTCCGGAATACAAAGATGTGAAGATGTATTTTCAAGAAAAAAAGATCGTCTCTCCAACACTTTTAGATATAAGATCCGCTATCCAAACCATTCGTGCAAAAAAACTTCCGGATCCAACAGTTATTCCCAACTGCGGTTCATTCTTTAAAAATCCCATTGCATCAACCTCACAAGCGGCTGAGATTCTTTCCCGGTATCCGCACATGCCTCATTACCCAGATGTAAACGGGATAAAGATTCCAGCCGGCTGGCTTATCGAAACCGTTGGCCTCAAGGGACACTCGTTTGGAAAAATAGCAGTCTTCTCCGCCAATGCTCTTGTGTTAACCGCCCCATTTGCAGATGCTTCTATCGAAGATCTCGTATCGGCAAGAGATGCTATTATCGAAAACATCAAAGGAGACTTCGGAATTCAGCTCGAGATGGAACCTGAGATTGTATAGATATTTCCCGCGCCCATAGTGACGCAGACGCTGCCGGAAGATTCCTTAGAGAAAAGTGTTTCAATTTCTTCAAAAGTTGCTGACATAACTGTTGGAACGGTCCCGGTCTGAATAATTCTTTCAGCAAGAATACCGCTGCTGATGGTTGAATCATTGAGTTCGCGGGCGGCAAAAATGGGAGCGAGAAGAAGCTCGTCTACGCCCTTAAAACACACTGCAAATTCTTCCAACAATTGCTTGGTTCGACTGAATAGGTGGGGCTGAAATGCAACGATCAACCGTTCTGTTGGATACAGTTCCCGAAGGGCTTCAATGCTCGCTTTTACCTCAGAGGGGTGATGGGCGTAATCGTCGTATACAACCGCTCCTTGGGCCGTTTTGCCCTTATATTCAAGCCTCCGCCAGGTACCGGCAAATACATTGAGTCCGTGCCTTGCCTGTTCATCTGAGACGCCAACGGCCAGTGCTGCCCGGTACGCAGCGGCTGCATTTTTCTGGTTATGGATGCCGGGTACGGACAGATCGAATTTCTGCCCATAGTCTGTTGAAAAATCTACAATGGAAACATCCGGTCTTTCTACTTTTGCGTATTCAGCCACGTCTTTGATGTTCAAATCTGAGAGATCCAGAATAAGAGTGCCATTTGGTTTTATCTTCAATACAAATTCTTTAAACGCCGAAACAATATCTTGGATGCCTTTGTAATAATCGAGATGGTCTTCTTCAATGTTTAAGATGACGGCAACGTCCGGAACAATATTCAAGAAAGACCGTTTGTATTCGCAGGCTTCCACCACAAACAGATCACTCGCTCCTGCAATAAAATTACTTCGTTCTCCGTCTTCGGTTTTGATGAGAGAGCCGATAATAACAGTGGGGTCCATGTCTCCTTTCATTAAAATGCTTGCGACCATACCGGTGGTGCTGGTTTTTCCGTGGGTTCCAGAAATAGCGATGGTCCGGTGCGTTGTAGATATGGAAGTGAGAGTTTGGGGATAGGTCATCAGATCAATTCCTCTGGATTTTGTTTCAACGAGTTCGGGATTGGTTTCGGGAATGGCGATGGTATACACCACTAAGTCTGCATCGCTTGGAATGTTTTTGGCGTCGTGTCCAATGGTGATAATTGCACCAGCATTTCTGAGCGCTTTCGATACTTCCCCTTCCGCTTGATCCGATCCGCTGACCTTCACTCCTCGCAACAACAGCATTCGGGCAATAGCTGAAATGCCGATTCCTCCGATGCCGATGAAGTGAACACTTTTATAGTTTTTTAAATCTGTCATAACACATATTTATTAAATCCTTTTTCAATAAGTTGTTGCCCTGCTGCCCAGACATCGGTAGGAATTTCTTGTTCAATTTGATATCCAAGTTTTGGATATTCTTTAATACGAAGCAGGTCCCCTACCATAATATTAATCGTTCTTTCCTTCGAAGCCTCACTATTCATAAATTCTTCGTATGGAATAGTATATGAAGAAACTATACATTCCACCTCTGGCCATTGCTTTTTAAATGTTGCGTACGTTCTTCTCTCCATATATGGCTTTTGTACTGCAATAATCTTTTTTACATCTATTCCTTTTTCTAGGAGAAGCTGCTTGGTAAATAAAATATTTTCTCCAGTGTTGGTAGCCTTATTTTCAATCAGAATTGCTTCTTCAGGAACATTCTCAGCAATCAATACATCTTTAAAAACTTCAGCTTCGGGTTTATCAAATAACGTATCTTTGCCAAATCCTCCAGTACAGACGATTAAAGGGGCGGCATTAGCTTTATAAAGTTCCGCAGTTTTCTTAGGAGTTAAAAGATTACTTGACCCGAGAGCAATGATTACATCTACTGTTTCTATATTCTGATGTAGAAGCATGTACTCCCATATTTTCATTGCAAGGATATCGATTTCATCCATTATTTTATTTTCTTTATCAAATCATTAAACTGATCGCCTCTGTCGTATTCGTTTATAAACATGCCGAATGATGCGAATCCGGGAGAAAGCAACACAATGTCTCCTTTCTTCGCTTCTTTAAACGCCTGCTTTACCGCACTCTTGAGATTTTTATGGATTGAATGAGGCGTATTCTCTGGCAATACTTTTTCAGATAACAGTCTCTGGGTTCCCGTACCATCCAAAAGGATAATTGATTTTGCGTACATCGCCAAAGGGTCTTTCAATCCTTCGAGCTCAATATTCTTATCCGCTCCTCCCATAATAAGGACAATGTTTTTCTTTCCTTCAAATGCAGACAATGCGGCTATGAGCGCATGCGGGGTGGTTGCGGTGGTGTCGTTATAAACAATAATTCCTTTTTTCACCCCTCTCTTTTCTAAACGCCCAGGAACTCCTTTGAATGAGGCTAAAGCTTTTTTAATAGTTTTTAAAGGAATGCCGAATTCTCTTGCGGTCTTTACAGCAAGTCCCGCATTGTATCGATTGTGTTCTCCAGCAATTCCGAGCTTGATATCTTTTGGCAGATCTTCAGCAGAAGCAAACATTGTACGGAATGGGAAAGAAAGCTTCTGATCCTTTAACTGCGCTCCGGCTATAAATATATCCCCTTTCTTTTGATTCAAAAAAATGTTTCCCTTGTCTTTAAAATACGCCTTGAGATCGTTTTTATAGTAATTTAAATGGTCCGGCATAAAAGTGGTGAAGACGGCAACCGAGGGGCTGATCTTCAGATCTCCGAATCCCTGCAGCTGCCAGGAATCAAGTTCGAGAACCATAATGTCCCCCCTTTTTACTTTCTCGAGCATGGGGAGCGTCGATACGCCCTGCACATTTCCGCCGAGGTACACTTTTTTGTTTTTCCCTTTGTATGCTTCTTTGAGAATATGATAGAGCATGTATGAAACGGTTGTCTTGCCGCGAGTTCCCGTTACCCCAATGACAACGGCTTCCGTATATTTTGCAAACAGAGCCGTGCTCATGTATACGGGAATCTTGCAATTTCTTGCATGATGTATAAACAAAGAATCAAGGGGCACTCCTGCTCCCTTGATGATAAAATCTCGATTTTCAAAATCCGCCAAATCATGGCGGCCAAGCGTGTACCGAATATGTTTAAACTTTTTCAGCTTGGCCTTGCTCTCCTTCAGTTGAGACTCGCTTTTAAGATCCGTAATGGTGAGTTCTTTCACGTATGTAGCAAGGAATGCCGCGTCCCCGGATCCTCGACCAAGAAGACCCAAACCCATCAGGGTTACTTTTTTACCAGAAAGGAAATCCTTCCATTTATTCATTCGTCTCTTCTTCGACTTCTAATACATCTGTTGCTCTGCGTCCGACAACAATCTTGCGTCTGACCTCGACCACATCCGTTGCGCGTCTTCCAAAAGCAATCTGGTTTTCCTCATCAGTGGGTTCGGAACCATCTCCCTGCATGGCGCGCTTTCGAGCCTGTCTTTTTTCCACGCGTGCTTTGAGAGAAAGGCGCCTATCAACGGAAATAAGGACGGACAAAAGAACGATGGAAAGTCCGAAGAGTACCTGGAAAAACGCCTCCCAGGCGTATGGAAATCCCAGCACCGGCAAGAGAGCGATAAAGACTCCCAGAGAAAGAATGATCTTGTTTTTAGGCATGGTCCTTATTATATACTTTCCTCCTTTGGAGGGCTATATAGCCTACAATAATAGCCACTAAGATGATAATACCCGCAGGGAGGGCAAGATGCCTTAACCACCTGAGCCCCTTCAATATAGGGAAAATCCAGTCATGGAACACATATCCTATACCCATGTAAAAGGGGGCATAAATAACTGCAGAAAGAAGCGTCGCTGGAAGAAATTTCTTCCAGGAAATATTACCTATTCCGGCAATAATTGGATTGGCAAATCTCCAACCCGGCACGAAGTGAGAAAGTACGATTAACCCAAAAAGCTTTGGATCGCTAATATTTTTATACCTATCAAACAAATGGATCTTCACTCTCTTCGATAATGTTTCCGCAAGTTTTGAACCTTCGAATGAAAGCATATACAAAACGATATCGAAGAAAGCGACTGAAAAAATACTAACGAGCAAATATCCGAGAATGCTTCCCTTGCCTATGGCAAGGAGGTACCCTAAAAAAATCAAGGTAACAGATTCAGGGATTGGAATTAAATGTCCGCTGGCAATAAGAGCGACAAATATTTCTATATAAGACAAATGAGAGAAATAGGAAACATAACCTTCCCATCCAACGAGATGAGGGAAATGATGCATGTTATAAATATTTTTTTAACTTTTCTTCGACAATGTCTATCTTCGCGGGAGACAGATGATAGATCTCATGATTATCCCGTAATGTCTGGATCCCATTTTCAATTTCTTCTCTATCAATCCCCTTGTCCTTATCTCGGTCTTCATACAGAGAACTTGAGAAAAACGTTTCTACCGTATCGAGTTCTTTCTCATTAAAATCATGCGAGGATAATTCTCTCCGGACTTTCTGAAAGTCGTCTTTGCTTACATTCTTGGGTCTATCGTTAAAAAATATGCTCATATACGGTGCGCGTGCCAGGGGTCGAACCTGGGACCTACCGAGTATCAGTCGATTGCTCTACCAACTGAGCTACACGCGCGTGGCAAAAATATAGCAAAAATAGGGCTAATTAACAAGAAAATACCCCACTAGACAGTAGCAGGGGTTTGAGGAGAAGCCGAGTCCCGAATCTGTTCATAGCGGGCTTTGCAGTTGGAACAAGTCCGCATATGTGCCTGGAAAAATTCTCCGGGCAAGGTTTTTCCTTCAACTAAGATCTTCCAGATCTTTTCATCGATACATTCAGATGGGAGAGTCATAACCTCAGAGGTTGAAGAGGATTCCTGTGGTACTTTATTCCTTCTGCACAGGTTGTCAAACAGAAAACCACCCGAAGGTGGTTTTCTTAATCGTTCTCTATTCTGTTCCGTTCTCTTTGCCTTACGGCGCACTTGTCTTTCCAAGTGTCATGAAAGTTCTAGGAATCTTTCACAATCCATTATATGGTCAATTGAGCCATACAATATCGACTCGATCATCTCACATAGTGAGAGTGTTTCAAATTGAATTACTCCACGAGCAGCTTCCGCTACCCGTGCCTTGTTACGACTTACTCCCTGTCGATGAGCTTACCGTAGGCCGAGAAACCTCGGACTTCGGGTACTCCCATCTCCCTTGAGTTGACGGGCGGTGAGTACAAGACTTGAGAACGTATTCACCGCAGTATAGCTGACCTGCGATTACTAGTAATTCCGGCTTCATGGGGTCGAGTTGCAGCCCCCAATCCGAACTGGCGCCGCTTTTA
>JAQBQW010000024.1 GCA_028286805.1 Parcubacteria group bacterium
TTCTTTCCTCGTATTTCGAATCCCCGAATTTATTTATTGTGGGGGACGAGAAGCAGGCAATCTATAGATTTCAGGGTGCATCTCTTGAAAACTTTTTGTATTTCAAAAACAAGTTTCCCACCGCACAGATGATCCGACTTGATGAAAACTACAGATCCCATCAATCCATCTTGGATGTTTCGCATGCGCTGGCTGAACCTTTGCCCGGAGACAAATCCCAGAGACCAAGACTGCTTTCTAAAGGAGGGGGAACAAAAGGTGCCATTGATATAATCTCGTACCAAACAGAAGTGGATGAATCTGTCGGACTCGCTTCTCTCATTGAACAGGAAATCAATAACGGGCGTCCGCCAAAAGAAATTGCCGTCTTGGTGCGGACCAATAAGGAGATAACAGACATTGGACGCATTTTGCGTGATGCGGCCTTGCTGGTGACTTTATTCCAAGACGAAGACGTGCTGAATGACCCGGACGTGGCAAAGCTCTTTCTGCTTCTGCGTTCGGTGAACGATCCTTCGAACGACACGCTGCTTGCCGAGACTCTGTTCATTGATTTCCTCGAGCTCGATCCGATGAAAGTAATACAGGTCTTGCATGAATTAAAAACAAACAAGAAAAAAGTTGTTGAAGTCATAGACGCCTTTCCACAGTTTGCGGATAATTACAAGAAATGGATCACCCTTTCAAAGAATGCGAGCGCTCTCGAAGTGGTGACATCCATCCTCACCGATTCAAACCTCAGAGAACATCTTCTCTCTGAAACAGATTCCATTGAAAAGATGGCTCTTCTTTCGACCTTATACCAGGAAATTGCCACCCGCCAAACGCACAACAAAGATGTTTCTTTGCAGGTTTTTTTGAAAGATATAGATACGCTCGAAGAGCACGGGGTAAAGCTTTCTTTCGCCTCGAGACTGAGAAAAGAAAACACCGTTTCTGTTATGACCGCACACAAATCCAAGGGTCTCGAATGGGAAACGGTTATTATTCCCCATGCAGTGGCTGGAAAATGGGGCAGCAAGCGTTCCATGTCTGATTTCCGTCTTCCGTACCCTCTTGGCACCACCATGCAGTCCGGACAGGAAGAAGACGAGCGAAGATTATTTTATGTTGCCCTGACCCGCGCCAAGGAACGGGTGGTGATCACCCATTCAAATATCGGAGTAGATGGAAGGGAACTCGTTCCCACGCAATTCATTGAAGAATTGCCGGCCGAACTTGTTACCCGTTCCGTTGGTACGGAAGTTGGACCATCTGCTCCGCTCATGGGTGCACTCGTTAAGAAAGTATCGAGGGAAAACACTCTCTGGGACGAGGAATATCTGAAGCAGACATTTTTGGAACAGGGATTGAATGCCACTGCACTCAATAACTATATCGAATGTCCATGGAAGTATTTCTTTAAGAATTTGGTGCGGGTACCTGAAATAATGGAAAAACACCAGATGTATGGAACTGCCATCCACTTTGCCCTCTCTGATATGACCAACTCTCTCCGAATGGACAAGAAGTTTTCTGAAGCGGATCTGTACAAGGCGTTTGTTTCCTGTTTGGACAAGCAGCCATTAACTGAAAAGGATTATAAAGAGGTGAAGGCGAAGGGAAAGATGGTGTTGGAAGCATTCTGGAAATCCGAAAAAGATTCCTGGCACAAGGAAGCGCTTTCCGAATTCAATATTCCCGGAGTGCATCTCACCCTTCCCACCGGAGAAGACATTCTTCTCCGAGGAAGATTGGATAAGGTGGATCTTCTTGGAAAAGAACCCGCTTCAGTTGCCCAAGAAGTGTGTGTGGTGGATTTTAAAACTGGCAGACCCAAGACAAGAAATGAAATACTGGGAGAAACAAAGAGCGCCACCGGAAACGAAAAGAGGCAGTTGGACTTCTACCGTCTCCTTCTTGATTTGTATAACAATGGAAAATACACTATGACAGGAGGAAGCATTGTATTTACCGAACCGGATGAGAAGGGAAGGATTAAGAAAGAAACATTTGATATCGGTCCGGAAGATGCGGAGAAGATTAAAGAGCTGACCACAAGAGTGGCGGAAGAAATTCTTACTCTCAAATTTTGGGATACGGAATGCGGGGATAAGGATTGCGAGTTTTGTAAGCTGAGAAAGATTTTGGTGGCATAAACAAAAAATACCCGGATTCCGGGTATTTTTTGTTTAGATATTTGTTTGTTACTTCAACAACCCATCAATCTGTGCCTTCACTACCTCAAAAGGCTGCGCACCAGAGACGGTCGCTTTCTTCCCGTCCTTTGTTATAAGAATCGAGTAGGGAGTTCCCTGGGCACCTGCTTTAGCTGCAGCAGCAACGTCTGCGGCAATTTTATTTGTGTATTTTCCACTCGAAAGGCAAGAGTTGAATTTTGCAACATCGAGTCCGATTTGTCCGGCGATGATAGGAAGTTGGGCGGGGTCGAGGGAGTCGTTTGAATTGGTGGTTTCGAATACTTTGTCTGCAAATTTAAAAAATGCTGTGTTTCCACCCTGTTCGGCCGCACATTCAGACGCTTCAGCTTCTTTGGGAGCTTTGGAGTGAAGCTGGGCGATGGGGAATTGTCTGTAGACTACTGCGAGTTTCGAACCGTACGTGTCCATCAAGCGGTGAACGGTAGTGTTGAATACTTTGCAGAAAGGGCATTCGAAATCAGAATATTCAACCAATACAACCGCTGCATTTTTGTCTCCAAGAATGTGATCTTTGTCGCTGACAGCAGGAACATCAACATTCTCTGCATTTTGTGTTCCATTCGGATTTGTTACCGCCATGTTTGGCGATTTGGATCCTCCGAAATAAATTGCACCGGCGATGAGTAATCCCGCAACGACAATGGCGAGCGGGATGGTAAGTGCACTTGGCTGTTCCGAATGTGTTTGGTTCTGGTTCATATTGTTTTGGTTATAAAATAATTATAGCACGTTGTGTTAGTATGGATATATGTCACTCATACATGCGATATTTCTCGGACTTGTCGAAGGATTAACGGAATTCATTCCTGTTTCAAGTTCCGCGCATCTTATCCTGGCGCGTTCCATCTTTTCCATCCATGGAAATGATTTGGCAATTGATGCCATCTTCCAGCTTGCTACCATTCTTGCAGTGGCAGTCTATTTCTTTGGGGATCTCTGGCATTTATTGAAAGCGTTTGTCCGTCTGCTGATGCGAAAGATTGTGGCAGACGAAGACAAGAGGATGATCTTCGCCATCATATTGGGAACGATTCCCGCTGTAGTTCTCGGGCTTCTTTTGCAAAAAGATATGGAAACGATTTTCAGAAGCACGCATCTGGTCGCCTGGACGTTGATTCTCGGATCTCTTTTAATGGTTGCTGCAGACAGATATGCCAAGCAAAATAGAGAAGTGACCGTAAAGCGGGGAATCGTTGTCGGGTTCTTTCAGAGTCTTGCTTTGATTCCTGGAATCTCTCGTTCCGGTGCCACCATTTCAGGAGGTCTGTTTATGGGATTCAAAAGGGAGGAAGCTGCTCGATTCAGCTTTCTTCTGTCGTTTCCGGTTATTGTCGGAGCAGGGCTCAAATCAATACTCGATATTTATAAAACAGGGCAATTAAATTCAGTCTGGGATTTTAATATAACTGCAGGATTTGTTGTTGCGTTTGTTGCCGGACTGGCATCCATTCATTTTCTTATTTCGTATCTAAAGAGCCACAAACTGACCGTCTTTGTGTGGTATAGAGTGATCGTTGCCCTCCTTATCTTCATCTTCCTTTAAAAAGGAAGGGTGTATGTCAGCCTATTTTCGTTTGGCGTTTCCCACTCGGATGTATCCAGTTTTATTTCGTTCAATTTTCCTCCTTCCTTGAAGATGAGTTTCTGGTTTGCTCTGGCAAAATCATATATTTCTTTAGTGATGCGAACATCGTCTTCGCAATAGTCTTTGATCTTTTGGATCAGTCCCTGCTTCCACCACATGATGGCATCCAGTCCGTGTCCGGATTTGTTTTTGCCAAGCGTTCCTTCAGCAAGCTGATCTAATTTCATTCGGCGTCCATATGCCTTTTGGATTTCTTTAAGGATGTCCAGGGATTTAATTTTTGTGAGATCTCCAGGGTAGTATTTATTTAAAAGAGGAACATCAAAATGATCTGAGTTAAAGCCAATTAAAATATCTGCCTTTTCAATAATCGGCCAAAGCTTACTCAATTCTTCTTCCAAATATGAAGTATATTGATTTGTATCCGAATCGTGAATTGAAACTACGGCAAGGTCTAAAAGGGTTGGATCATTCTTTCCAACGTCGGCAAAAACATTCCGAGTTTCGATGTCGAAGACAATCTTTCGCATTATTTAGTGAAATTCTTTATCGTTTCAGCCTCGTCGAAGTTGGTTTCGAGTTCTTCACGAGTAGCCATGTTCTTCACAACAACTTTATCCGATTCAACGAATCCGATAAACGGAGTGTTGTGCTTTTCCGCAACTTTGTACAGATCTCCTTTTTCTTTTCCGCTTTGATCCGTTGCAACATTCAACCCGGCGTCTCGAAGAGAAGCGGCCAGTTTGTGGAAAGCAACCACCGATTCGACATCTATATCTTTTAAACAAAGGAAAAGGTCTGTCCTTGAACGTTTTTCAGGAAGGAGGTTGTGTGTTTCGAGGAAATCTTTTAAAACAACGTCTCCTGAACCGAATCCAACTCCAGGAACTGCATCCTCTGAAAACATTGAGGTGAGGTTATCGTATCTCCCACCTCCGAACATTGAACGAGAGTTTGTTTCGTCGGTATCGAATACTTCGAATACCATTCCAGAGTAATAATCAAAACCGCGAACAAGTGTTGATTCAAATCGTGCATTTTTAATTCCGGAAAATTCAAGGCCGGTGAGAATTTGGTTAATTCTTTCAGTTGGGAACATAACGAGATCGATGTCTTTTCCAACAAGTTTCTTCATTTCCTCCTCAAAGTTTGGAATTTTCTTTTTTTTGTCTATAAGTTGTCTTGCAGCGTTAATATTTTCTTCTGATACCCCTTGGTTTCTTAAATGGTTTTCAATAAGAGAACGGTCATTGATTTGAATTTCAAAATCCTCATCCTTCGCACCAAAGGCTTTCATAATTTCATACGCAATAACAATGATCTCAATATCCGCCTCGACTCCTTTCACACCAAAAATATCCGCATTCAACTGCCAGTGTTCGCGGAGTCTGCCTCTCTGAGGGGCCTCATAGCGGAAGAGATTGGGGATTGAATACCATCTGAGAGGAAAACCGAGTTCGCGCCTCTTGGCGGCCACCATGCGGGCAACGGTAGGGGTCATCTCAGGGCGGAGAGTAACTTCACGGTCTCCACGATCGATAAAGGTGTAGGTTTGTTCGTTTACAATCTCGTCTCCCGATTTAGCTTTGTATAAGTCTGCGGGTTCGAGGATGGATGCTCCGTATTCCTCGTACCCATATCTTTCAAGAACTTTTCTCCAGACTTTGAAGATGTAATTTTGGATAAATTGGTCTTCTGGGTAGAAGTCCCGGACGCCTTTGTATGAGGCGGTATCTAGTTTTGACATAGAATGAGTATAGCAAATTATCTGTTATTGATGAATTTCAATATTGTTGACAAATTAATTGTTCGAGGTATTGTTTAGATATCCGTAATGTCACGGATCCGTTCTTTGGTATTCAGATGAATACGCTTCGCAGTTGGTTGTACCGGATGAGCAACAGGTCTCTCCTCCTTGTCGGGCTTCTGCTCGGCATGGGGCTGTACGCAGCTGCGTACTTCGTTCCTGTTGCTGTTTGGTTCGCGACTCCCGTGTTCGCCACCATCACACTCGGGCCGATCTTCCTCGCGGTTCTTACCATGCTCCGCGAGTCGAGCACCGCTGTTCGCTTTGGTTGGGAACCACCGTTGCCAACTTGGATTCATCGTTGCATTGCCACGTTGGTGGCATGTTCAATGATGGTCTTTGCGAACGCCGCGGGTCATGGTGACGTGCGGCTTGGCACGAGTTTGATGGCGCAGATGCAGATCGCCCAGGTTGTTGTGGCGTGCTTCACGATTTTCTTTCTCTACGCCGTGCGCAATCCGCATGCGAAGCGGGAAAAGCGTATGCAAGCACCCCTGGATCGACATCTCCGTCTCATCTGAATACATCCCGACTTCGGTCGGTTTTTTAATACTGTATGATATACCCCATGTCTGATTCCGAAATCCTCAAGCTTTATAAAAACCTCGGCGAAACCCCTCTCGAATGCATTGAGCGTTTTCGCGCAGAAAACCCTGTATACAAAGATATGAAGATGACATATCTCGGCAGGCTAGATCCAATGGCTGAAGGTCTTCTTCTTGTCCTGGCCGGAAATACGCGCGCTAAAGACGAATACCTTTCTGCAGACAAAACGTATGAATTCGAAGTGCTCTGGGGTTTTGATACAGATACCTTAGACATTCTCGGAAAAGTAACAGCGGGTTCTGGCCAAATGCCGAAGAAGTTAGAAGAACGAATGCCTAAACTGTTGGCAGAAATACGAAAGAAAAAAGTCCAGGCATATCCGGCATATTCTTCCAGAACAGTGGAAGGGAAACCATTGTTTGAATGGGCGAGAGAGAAGAAGATTGAAGAGATAGATATTCCGCAGAAGGGAATTAAGATATTTAGCATCGAACACGAAAATACCAGACTCATTTCAAAGAATGAATTGCTGGATGAGATCATCCGAAGAATAGATTTAGTGAAGGGAGATTTTAGGCAAGCTGAAACAATTGGAAGGTGGCAGGATACACTGAGAGAAACAAGAGAGAAGGATTTTTTAATTTCTTCTTTCAAAGCAAGCGTTTCTTCCGGGACATATATTCGAGGATTAGCTCATGACATGGGAGAATTCTTTGAAACGGGAGCGATTACCTTCTGGATTAAGAGGACGAGAGTGGGAGGGTATAACTTATAAAAAAGCATACCTACAGAATGGAAAGTTCTGCTTGTATGCTGTTGATGATGGTGAGGCGATCTGCCGTGGTCTCTTCGGCCAAAAGATCTTTCGATACAACCTCGAGACTGGCTCTTGCGTGTAGCTGCTCGCCTTCCTTCATCTCGAAACCAAGATCCTCGGGCTTGATCTTCACCACGTATTCATTACCGCCGTACTGAAAAGTGAGTTTGACAGACATGGGCCGAAGGGTAGGGGTTCTTCCAAACTCTGGTTTCAGATTGCCGTACGGATGTAACAATGTCAAGAACATAGACATTACACTCGGCGAGGTATATAACATCTACAGTAAGCAACCTCTCATACAGGAGTCAGTCATGAGAAAGAAAATCGGAAATACCCCCAAGTACATACGCGTGCTGCTCGTTATTGCAGGAGTGGTAAGTGCCTATTTAGGCCTTACCGGCAAGACGAGTGCTCAGAAAGTGATAGTAGTGCCAGTGGGCAAAAATTATTTCACCATGCCCTGCAAGGAAGCTTTCAGTTCGCCGGACACTTCGGATCTCCTCGATGCGCGCATCAAGGAGTGCGTAAATACAAAGTAATAAAGCAAAGCCCCGACTTCCGTCGAGGCTCTTTTTTTAATTCTTTTTCAATGCTTTCGAACGGTCTTGCTGAGTTAAATATTTCTTTCGGAGTCTGGTTGAGCTTGGGGTGATTTCAATATATTCATCTTCCTTCATGATTTCCATGGCTCGTTCAATCGTAAGTTCCCAAGCAGGAACAAGGAAGATTGAATCGTCAGATCCGGAAGCGCGCATGTTTGTAAGTTGCTTACCCTTGGTTGGGTTCACATACAAATCATCTCCCTTAGAGGTGTTTCCAATAACCTGTCCTTCGTATACTTCGGCACTTGGAGCAATGTACAGAACTCCGCGTGTCTGAAGGTTATCCAAGGCAAAGGCAAGAGCCTTTCCTTTTTCCATGGATATCATAGAACCAACTTCGTGGTGGTCTATCATTCCGGCGTAGTCTTTGAATTCAATAAAACGGGAAGAGAAAATACCGAGGCCTTTGGTATCCACCACGAATTGTCCGCGGTATCCGAGGAGTCCGCGAGTGGGAGCTTCGAATACGAGACGAGTCTGTCCGTTGTCTGTTCGCATGTCCATCAATTGTGCACGGCGGGTGGTGAGGGTTGAGATAACTGTTCCGGAAGCTTCTTCAGGAACGTCGATAACCACTTCTTCAAACGGTTCCATCTTTTTCCCATTCTCTTCTTTAACGATAACCTGAGGCTGGGAGACCTGGATTTCGAATCCTTCGCGGCGCATGTTTTCAAGAAGAATGGCGATATGCAATTCTCCGCGGCCGAAGACGGTCATGCGATCTGATTGCGAGAAGTCTACGCGCAGACCCACGTTCACTTCGAGTTCCTTTTCGAGTCTTTCTCTGATCTGGCGTCCGGTGACGAACTTGCCTTCTTTTCCGGCAAACGGAGAATCATTAACAAAGAAGTTGAGGGAGATGGTTGGTTCATCCACATTGATGGCTGGCAATGCTTCGACTGATTCTGCACCAACAATAGTGTCTCCGATATAAATATCCGGAAGACCGGCGAGCATACAGATGTCTCCGGCAACAACTTCAGTTGCTTCCACTCGTTTGATACCTTCGAAGGTGTAGAGTTTTGTTAGTTTACCCTTGTATGTTGAACCGTCTATCTTCTTCACCCACACTTCCTGTCCATTTTTCAATACTCCTTCGTAGATGCGGGCAACCGCAAGACGTCCGAGGAAGTTATCGTATGCGAGGTTGAACGGTTGAAGGCGAACAGGAACGGTGAGGTTCTGCGGAGCAGGAGGAACGTGTTCAAGAACCACATCCAAGAGAGGGAACAAGTTGTCTGACGTATCTTCCATCTTTCGTTTGGCAATACCTTCGCGGCCGATGGCGTAGACGGTGGGGAAATCTATTTGGTCGTTGTTCGCTCCGAGTTCGAGGAAAAGTTCCAAGACCATTTCGTGTACGATTTCAGGACGGGCGGCCGGTTTATCAATTTTGTTGATAACTACAATTGGTTTCAATCCAAGCTCGAGAGATTTCTTTAGCACGAAACGTGTTTGGGGCATTGGTCCTTCCTGGGCATCCACAACCAAGAGCACGGTGTCGATTGAACGAAGGACGCGTTCCACTTCCGATCCGAAATCCGAGTGGCCCGGTGTGTCTACAATGTTGATCTTCGTATCTTTATAGAAAATCGAAGTGTTCTTCGAATAAATGGTGATTCCGCGCTCTTTTTCAAGATCGTTCGAGTCCATTGATACTCCTTCTTCCACCATTCCAGTCTGGCGCATGATTGCGTCTGTTAGGGTGGTCTTTCCGTGGTCCACGTGGGCGATAATTGCGATGTTTCTGATTTCCATTTGTGTAATTTGTTGAGTTGCAATTAAAGCATAAAAAATTCATTTGTGCAATAAAAAACGCCCTTGAGGGGGCGGGGGGTCTTGCGCTTCTGAAGCTAGTGTGGAGATTGTCGCCTGGTCCTGCACGGCATCGTCTGGCATTGCTCCGCAAATGTGCGGGGCTTCTGCGTTCTCCGATTGTTTCCAGTTGCCCGGACAACGGTTCTCGTGGGCGGAACTGGCTTTTTCACCGTAACGACTCGGAGAGTCCCTGGGTGATGACGGGATTCGACGATCACTGATGCGCCTCCAGATCTAAGTGTGCTGGGAGGACCTGCGGGAGGGGTACAGATGTTCCAGACTACCGCCGCGATAGTTCCAAGCGATGGGCGAGCGACAGACGCACCGGAGGCATGCGAGTGCCTCCTCGACGTCGTTCGCGCTTTCGCTTCTTGGACGCCTTTTCAGACGTTCCGGCACGGGTGGTTTCGTGCGTGGGCAGAGTGCGGGGGTGAGACTGGTTCAATGATGGCACAACAGCTACCTCGTGGTGAGAGTGGAACTGGTGAAGCCGCCCGCCGTCGGGCAATTTGTTCGGGTCCAATAATAAATCCTACGCTCCTTTAAAGAATCGTCAAGAGAGGTGTGTATAAGTTGCTACTTTGCGACGAGAGTTCCTTTCGTGTATACAAACTGTTTTGACGTGTTTACAGTTGGTTCATCTGCAAAGGATTCGTCCGCTTTTCTATCAAGGAAATTAACGGTAACCACTCCGTTTTTAATGGTAATGGTTTTTGGCTGGATGCGGTCTCCGATAAATACAGCATTTGTTCCTTTATAGGTAACTGTCCCGGAAACGTATCCAACTAGGTATACGAATTCTCCAGAACCTCCTCCGATTTGAATCAAGAGTGCTGCCGTGTCATCTTTGCCGTCTCCGTTTATGTCTCCATATGCGCGAACGTCTGTCAGGCTGGTTTCAACTGTTGCTGCGCTTCCTTCA
>JAQBQW010000008.1 GCA_028286805.1 Parcubacteria group bacterium
CCGACAAGCTGGAGATTCACGTCGTCGCCGACAAGAAGGTTCCTACCGTGACGGTGATCCGAGACGGCGGACCGGTCTATCCGTGGTTTGCGATCGAGATCTCGCGGGCTGATTCCGCAAAGGCGCCGTGCCTGACCTACTCGAAGTTCGTCAGGCCCGCGACGAGACCGTCGGCGTGATCTGCGGCAAGCTGTAGAGCGAGTTTCATTTTTTGACCCCTGAAGCATACGTGCTTCGGGGGTCTAGCTTTTTATATAATAGAACCTAGGTCATTCGGTTTTATTTTCTGCTATAATGCATTAAATTAATAAAAACATTCATATGAACAACAAAGATTTTTTCCTGAAGACATTAGAAGAAGAAGCTCCAAAGTTTCGGGTTGCCATAGACGCATTGCCTGAAGACAAATACGAGCACAAGGTGCACGAGCGTTCTCGAGCTGCCGGTAACTTGGCTGCACAGTTGGGACTGCAATGGAAGGCCATCTCGGGGATCATCACAGCCGGTGCTCCCGCATTCAATCCTCATGAAATGGAAAACCAGAGCAAGGAAGATATGCTTTCAGCATTCGATAAAGGCATGGCCCAGCTGCAAAAGGATGTCCAGGAGATTTCATTAGAAGATTGGGAGAACGGAGATGCAAACATGGGAGATGTATGGAAAGACAAGAAATATCACATGGCCTGGGGATTTCTCTTTGACGCCATCCATCACAGGGGACAGCTCGCAACGTACCTAAGAGCGATGGGAGCGGTGGTGCCTTCGATCTACGGACCTTCTGCCGATACGCAGAATTAGAGAAATACATAAAACCGTCTCAGAAATGAGACGGTTTTATGTATAAGTCACCACATGTCTTGTATAATGAATTATTACAATATTAAATCCCACACCAATGATTATCGTTCACGACACATTTGTTTGTAAGCCGGGCAATGCATCAAAAATGGCAAAGCTCTTTAAAGAATGGGCGGAAACCCAGAAGGGAAGTTATGTCATGACCGATATGACCGGACAATGGCACCGCGTTATCATGGCAAGCACGCACGAAAGCCTTGCGGCGTATGAGGAAAATATGAAGAAAATGTCAGCCGATACTCCGGAAAACAAGGCAATGAATGAAAAGTTTAAAGACATGAACGAAATGTACCTAACAGGTTCCCGGGAGATTTTTAAGGTTTGGTAATTAATGGTTGATTCAAGTGAGCGATACTCTCAAAGTCCCCACAGACCTCCGCAAAGTCCTTGCATCTTCTCCAAAGATGGAAGCAATCTGGAAAGACCTTACCCCAATCTCAAGAAGAGATTTTATCAGCTGGATCGAATCCGCTAAACAGCCGGAAACGCGTACCCGCCGAATCGAGGTAACCAAGAGCAAGCTGCTGTCCGGACAGCGCCGTCCTTGCTGCTACGCCGTTGTTCCCATGAATCTGTATAAAGCTTTAGACAAAGTTCCAAAAGCCAAGGCTGTATGGAAAGATCTTTCTCCGAATGAACGCAGGGATTTTGCGGATTGGATTGAAGCGGTAAAAGATACGAAGGTGGAACGCATCAACAAAGCCTGCATGCTGTTATCAACAGGAAAGAGACATCCTTAAATACTGTGGTATGCTAAAAAGAGCATAAGCTCCTTAGTTGTATTATCAGTATCACTAATCCCATGAGTAAACACATTGTAGTAAGCATTTTGGTTTTGGCCGCAGTTTTGGTTACCGGCAATCTCGCACACGCAGCAGACAATTCAAACGGAGACCTCTTGAAATCGAGCGTTATCCTTTCGAACCCTCCCTTAAAGATTGTTGTTGCGCCATATCATCCTCCGGTGAACAAGGACGAATGCAAAAATGACAAGTGGATGAGATTCGAAAACCCTCGTTTTGAGAACCGTGAAGCTTGTAACAGATATGTAGACACTCCTTCAATGGCGAAGTCGAGATACATTTTTTTGAACAATCTGAACAAATAACATCAAAAATCCCCAAAAGGGGATTTTTGATTGACACATGCCCAGACCCGTGACATGAATACTTCTCCCTTGTTCAAAAGAATGATTAGGCGTATAAATGATTACATAGCTTTGCATAGCTATTCTATTATCCATTATTAAATTTCATGCAAACATATACCGCATTCCTTAACTTATTACAGAAAAGATTTTTCATTACATGTGTGGTTATCGTCGGAGTGGTTGTTTCAATATCAGCAGTATTGGTTCCCAAAGCGGATGCGTTGGGAACTCCTATAGTTAAAAGTGCCGTCGGAGGAAGCTTTACCTACGATTTTACGAATGACACCATAGGTTCAGTTCCTCTTGGTATGACCGTTGCCACCGGTACTTTTTCTGTGGCAAATCAAGCTGTTCTAGGAAAAGCTATGCACGCCACTAACACCGGAGGAGACAACGCCATTATATTAGATCAGTTCGCATCGAGTTCGGATTATTCTGTGACATGGAAGGATGCATATGACACCACGGGAAGAAGGCAGGGATTTGTGTTGCGTACCCAGGCCATCGATTCAGCAGTTCCCGGTATCAAAAGAGGGTATTTGTTTCAAGTAAACCACGGAGGTGCATCAGGCTCTCCAAACATGATGCGAATTTATAGGTATGATGCCAGCTTCGCTATTTTGCAGAGCACCGCTCTCACCAGCGTATCTCCGCGATGGTATAAAGCCATGGTGAAAGGAAACAGCTTGGGATTCTATTACTCTAATGACGGAGTGAATTTCATTCTTGTGACTGCTTCTTCAACCGACAGCGTGTATGCAAGCGGCGGGGTTCAATACCAGACAGGATCCGGAACAAAAGTAGACGGAGATGCGTATGTAGATGATATTAACCAGACTCTCTTTAGCGGTACGGTAGCCGACACTATTGCGCCCCTTATTTCTTCAGTTGCATCTACCACCGCTTCCACCACCGCGAATGTGACCTGGACCACGGACGAAAATTCAACTTCGAAAGTTGCATATGGACTAAGTTCGGGTTTGTATCCATAGAGCGTTTAGAATGGTTCGCTTGTTCTTTCGCACTCGCTTAATCTCAGCGGACTGACGGCTGGTACGCTCTATTAC
>JAQBQW010000023.1 GCA_028286805.1 Parcubacteria group bacterium
ATAAAGTGAGATGGAGCAACTAAAAACCATATCCGAGAAAGATCACAAGGCGATTATAGGTGCATTAGTCTTTATATGCTTGCTCGTATTCCTTGGAATCAAGTTCCATTCTATTCAAGAAACTCCCATACGTACCCCCGCTATTTCAACTGAACCATTTAGTGAAAACATATATACGTATAAGAAGGGTAATTTCCAACTTTCCATTTTTCCTGGATGGACTGCGACTACCACACTCGCCACATTTCCATATACAGACAGTCCTGCAATTTTTAGTTTACAAAGAGATAGTGGATGCAAGATGGTATACGGAAATTATACCGAGCCAGGACAAAAAATGATTCAAACTTCTTTCGGTGATAGGATCTTTACTCAGGATAATGAACAGTTGGATCCTCAAATAAGCGCACCTGTTTTAAATGTTCCAGAGGATTTTAAATTTGATTATGACCACCGCCAATCATTTTCAGGAGAAGTCATTGTTTACAACTATAGACTGGTCTATCCAAACTACGGATCAAATGCATTTTCTATTTTTAATCCAGAAGGAGGAAAAATTGGATACAACTGTATTAAAGAGGTGAATAATATGCTCTCTTCTCTAAAAGGAGTTTATGAAGCGATCACTCTGGATGCTACTTCTAAGGGAGTAGTCTTTTTTAGGGAAGATACCGCTATGTTTATTGGGGATGATGAAATACCCAAAACTATTATGAAAATGCCCCCAGGATATTTCCCAGCCCTGATTGGAAATACACTCTATAGAATCTCGGGTGGACGTCTCTATACTCTAGATATTTTTAATAAAAGTTTTTCTGAGATACCACTCAAAGGAATTACATCAACCAGTTCAGATTTAGCCACTTTTGATATTGGCACCAACATACTGAATTCGTACTATTTTATTGGAGATGATTTATATTATTTAGTTGGGCCAAATTGCCAGGTATTTAAAGCGAAATGTGATCTTGCGCTACGTGTCAAAAATATGAAAACCGGTGTAGATCGATTGCTTCAGAGTCATGTATCGGACGGGCATTTTCTGGGATATAAACCCGAAGAACATACATTATATTTAGGATATCAAGACGGAGATGCGGGTTATGGATGGGGGCAAGTGGATACATATAATATCCAAACAAATGTATTCGTATCATTAGGTCAATATGAAATACAGGCAGATGATCCCACACCAAACAAAAGAGCAGATCTCATTTCCCTTATTTATTCTTTCGATGAAACTCGTACATATGAACCGGGGGAGCACGTACCTGAATTGCATGTGGAAAATGGAATGTTGAAGAAATATTAAATTGTTTTGATATATACTATAGACATATTAATAAGATCAAGACTATATGGCCAAAGGAAACAACGCACGACGAAAAGAAACAAAAAAACCCAAGAAAGAAAAGAAGTAGTAATCCGTTTCTAGTGATAGGTCGATTTTATCAGCCAATAAGCGGTGATTATTCACTGCTATTATTTACGATAACTTCACTATCATGACTCAAAATAGCAATACTTCTAACAAGAACACGAATAATTCCAATAATTCATCGAATTCAAATAACATGAATTCGAATCAGAATTCATCTGGAAATTCTTCTAATCAAACTCGTGCAAGTTCCGATAGAAACAATTCAGATTCAGACAGTTCGGATTCTAGATAAAGTTCTTCATGGTGGTTGCTCAAAACACTCTGGAAACAGGGTGTTTTGAGCGTGGAAAGGAACCTGCGTTTAATGTACACTTAGGGAAATGAAACGAATTCTAAGCGCAGGATTGTTTGCCGCTTTTCTTTTTTATAATGCACCCGGAGCAGAAGCCGTAGTGTTGGCTGAACTTCCGCGGGTGCGTGTCGATACGAGCATCCCCGTTCAAACCGGATCGGTGGTGCAGGTTGCCCATAACTGTTCGGGAATCGCAAATTGTTCGACCGATTTGCAGGCTGCCATTAACTCGGCAAATCCCGGAGATACTATTATGCTCAAGGCGGGAGAGGTGTTTGCCGGCACGTTTACTCTTCCAAACAAATCGAATCCACAAAACAAATGGATCGTCATAGAGTCGAGCGATATTGCGCAGCTTCCTGAAGGCAAACGAGTCGCTCTCTCGGATGCGGTTCACATGCCCACCATTACAGCCGGAACCAGCATGCCTCATATCGCTATCCTGACCCAATCAAAAGCAAATTATTACCGCTTCAATGGAATACGTTTTGTGCCAACCGACGGAATGTTTGCCACCGCTCTCATCCGTATTGGAGACAGCAATGTTCCGGAAACAAAAGTTTCCGATCTGCCCCACCATATTATTTTTGATCGGGTCATTGTTTCCGGTGAACCAACGCTTGGAGGAAGAAGAGGGTTCATGCTGAACGGAAGAATACTTGCGGTGATTAACTCGTATGTTAACGGATGGAGAGAGAAAGGTGCGGATTCCCAAGCCATTGCCGGATGGAACGGAGCCGAAGGATACAAGATAGATAATAATTATCTCGAAGCGGCTGGAGAAAACGTTGCTTTCGGAGGAGGAACCTCTTCCATTAACGGTCTCAATCCGAGCGACATGGAGATTACCCGCAATTATTTCTATAAACCCATCGCATGGAAAAGCGATTCCTGGATTGTAAAAAACCTATTTGAATTGAAAGTGGGCGAGCGCGTATTGCTGGAAGGAAACGTATTGGACGGAAGCTGGGCTGGAGAGCAAGGAGGAAAAGCAATTAACCTTAAATCAACCACTCAAGATCCAATCGGCTATTCCCATACCGGAGACATCACCATCCGGTACAATCTTTTCCGAAACATAGGCGCGTTCATTTCGCTGGTGGGAATATATCCCGGACCCGCTCAACCTTTGAATAATGTGAACATTACTCAAAACATCGTTGAAAATATAAATATTCCTCCATACACCGGAGACTCGTTCCTCTTTTTAATAGGAGCTTCAACTCCCAATATTAAAAACCTCTCTATT
This sequence comes from Parcubacteria group bacterium, assembly GCA_028286805.1. Classification (GTDB taxonomy): domain Bacteria; phylum Patescibacteriota; class Minisyncoccia; order Phycocordibacterales; family Zambryskibacteraceae; genus JAIFWN01. The sequence continues at coordinate 2,983 of JAQBQW010000023.1, forward strand.
ACCCACAACACCATGACTACTTCGGGACCGCTGAATGCGGCCATGTCCCTCGATCCGGGAAGTGCCACGGATGTAGAGATTAGAGACAATATTTTTACTGCCGGCACATACGGCATAAAAGCTCCGGGTAAATCCTCCGGAACTCCCTCCTTGGATTCCGGATTTTCAAATTATTCTTTTGTAAATAATGTGCTGACGACAGCAACTGACATTGCTTCAATCCAAAGTCTTTCAAGCGACGGCACCAATGCTGGAGCGGATACGGCCTTGGTAACTAAAATGGTGGCGGGAGTATCGAACGGCAGACCCCAGCCGGTCGTTGTGCCGGTGGTAGTAAAAAGTATTCCTGTAAAAGTAATTCCCGCCACACCAACTCCGGTGGCGACCGTTTCCGCTCCGTCGGAAATTATTGAAACGGTTGCGGCCATTCCTGTGCAGAACGTTTCTCCGTCTGTGGTAGCCACATCTGCTCCGCAGGTGAGTGTTGTTCACCGCATATTCACCTGGATAATGAATACGCTGAAAATCATTTTTAATTCTTAGATATGGGAAACAGAGCAATTAACTCAGTGAGATATGTCAGAGACTGGTACGGACGTTTTGAACGCCCGATCTCTTCCATCTCACTGATTGGAGGATTCGTTTTCGATGCCCTGACATTAAAACGTGTCGATATGTTCTGGGAGAACGTCTGGGTGTTCGTACACCTTTTGGTGGTGGCGATTTGTATTATTGCCATCAACATTAAGGAAAATGAAGGAGAGGATGAAAAGAATCCCGAGAAATTGCATTTCTGGTTGGTGAACATTCTTCAATTTTTCTTCGGAGGCTTGCTTTCAACCTACCTCGTCTTTTACTTCAGAAGCGCCACGCTTTCAGTCTCGTGGCCGTTCCTGCTTGTTCTGGTCGCGGCATTCGTTGCCAACGAACGCTTAAAGCATCATTTTTCCCGGTTGAGTTTCCAGATCTCCCTTTTCTTTTTGTCTCTGTTTTCATTTATGATTTTCTTGGTTCCAGTTGTCCTTCACCGGATAGGTCCGGGAATATTCCTGGTATCCGGGATCGTGAGTGTGGTTATCATGTGGTTTTTCATGAAGCTTCTCATTTCTCTTTCCAAAGAAAACTTTACCGCAAGCAAATGGACGATTGCCGCATACATCGGCGGAATCTATGCGCTGATGAATATTCTGTATTTCACAAACATTATTCCTCCCATTCCGCTTTCTTTGAAAGACGCAGGAGTGTTCCATTCGGTTGATCGAAACGCAAATGGAGATTACGTCGTGGAAACCGAACCTTCCGGATTTTTCAGTTTTTTCAATTTGTCTCCCGATGTGCATTTGGTGTCCGGACATCCGGTATATGCATTTAGTGCGGTATTTTCTCCCGCTTCGCTCAACACAAACATTATTCATGAATGGCAGTATCAAGATGCCCAGGGGAATTGGGTTACGTCCGGACGCATCAGTTTGCCGGTGGAAGGTGGACGGGATGGGGGATACAGGACCTATTCAATTCGGGCGAACTTATCTGCTGGCAAGTGGAGGGTGAATGTGGCGACGCCGGACGGACAGCTTATCGGGCGGATGAAATTTAATGTCGTTTCGGTTTCTTCTGATCCAATAACGAGGAAAGAACTTCATATATAGGGATTTTTGTGTCGGAATTTGTTATCCACATAGACGGGTGAACTCTAGTTCACTATACTGTGTATATCAATTTAATCAGACACAAATGAGCAAACAAAATGTAGAAAAAATGTTGAAGAGCGAACTCGAATCCTTGAATACCCGAATAGACCAAAAGATTATAAAGGGACTGTCGTATGCAAGAGATGCCAAGCAGCACAAGTATTTATTGGCCCGCATTGCACAGATCCGCAAAGCATCCCGCCCAGCATTCTTTCAGAAGTTTTCTTTTGTTCCTACGTTGTTTTTCTAAAACTTCATGTATCCATCTCACAAAGATAAAATCATACAGTTCTATCAAAGGTACAAGCGCATGCCTGGATACCAAGAGATCATGGACCTCGTCGGTTTCAAATCCAAGAACGCGGTATTCAAACTGATCAACCGACTGGTCGAAGACGGAGTGGTGACCAAAGACTCGAAAGGCCGCCTGACCCCGCAGAAATTATTCGGAGAAATACCGCTGCTCGGATTGGTTGAAGCGGGATTTCCCACGACTGCCGAAGAAGATATTTCAAACACTCTTTCTTTGGATGATTACCTAGTTGATCATAAGGAATCCAGTTATCTCCTCGAAGTAAAAGGAGATTCAATGATTGACGAAGGAATTAAGGAAGGAGACCTCGTGTTGGTTGAAAGAAAGGGGGAGCCGAAAGACGGTGATATCGTTATCGCCGAGATTGATGGCGGATGGACCATGAAATACTTTCGCAAAAAGAACGGCAAAGTCTATCTCGAAGCAGCCAATAAAAACTTTAAACCAATGTATCCGAAATATGAATTTAGAGTGGCAGCTATTGTGAAGGGGGTCATACGAAAGTACTAAGTTCTTGCAAAAATTTTAATAAAGATTATTCTCCTTATAGGCTCAACGGGAGGTATGAATGTTTACTTTTCTGGATCACACCGAGGCCACTTTGTACGCCTTGCGTGATGCTGAATCTGTAAGTGAGGTTTCTGAGATTGCCTGCAATCATATTTCTTCTCTGGGAGTAAAAGAGAAGAAGGTGGTGATGGTGTGCGGTCTTGGTACCCACTCGCCGGGCGGTATGCTCGGGAGAGGGCCTCTCCTTACTCTTGATGCGGTGTGGAAGAGTATGGAGCGCGAAAGGTTAAAAGATGTAGCTATTTTTGATCAGACGATGTTTTACGAAGCGGTGAGTCGTCTGACCAATGTCGATGTTGAGGACCGAAAGTTTTGGACGGAAATCATTTCTCCCACTTTTGAATTGATCATCACGGTTAGTTCTTTGCACGGCTTTGTTCGCTTGTGGAATCAGGGCGACCAGAACCGCGTTCGCCTCGAAAATGGAATTGCACAACTGTACAATTTCCCCCTAATTGATGAATGGGTCTTTGAAGATGATCTACCCTTCTGATCATCTTTTTTTATTCTGCTATACTTACACAATGGTTTTTTCGATAGAGCACTTGCAGGCTCTCTTACTCTCATACAAATACATACTTCTGTTACCAATAGCAATATTTGAAGGTCCCTTGGTGACCATGATTGCAGGATTTTTAGTTGCCGGCGGATACATGGATTTTTGGCTGACGTATCTCATTGTTCTCGTTGGAGATGAAATAGGAGACATATTGCATTACGCTCTCGGGTATTTCGGAGGGGTAAAATTCATCAAACGGTTTGGAAAATACATAGGGGTAAGCGATGAGGAAATCTTTGCCACCAACAGGCTCTTTAAAAGAAGAGGAAAGCTGACCATTCTTCTTTCAAAGGTATTGCATGGCATAGGAGGGGTGATACAAATCGTAGCCGGAGCGGTAAAAATGCCTTTTGAGGAATTCTTCTATTACACCCTGGCGGGAACTTTGGTCAAAACTTTCATCATACTTTCCGTAGGATTTTATTTTGGTAAACAGATAACTCAGATTAATTCGTATTTTGATATTTTCGGGTTGGCAAGTTTAGGAATTGTACTTGTCACCATCACCTTATGGGGAGCCAGCCGTCTCTATAAATACAGCAGTTCACGGTAGATAGAAAGGATAAGAGAAACCATACGTTATAGGATTTATAGACCCTTGGTCTATGCAACTTAACAATTATTGAACTTCATGAAAAAATTTAATTTTTACCTTACGGCAGTGTTGCTCGCATCGGCCGTCTTCGGTCCCTTTGGAGTATCTGCCGCGCTTTTAGGAGGCAGTTCTTCCGGTACAGGTGTAGACAGCGGAGTAACTGCTGCGGTGAACACCGCCAACACTCTTAACAAAAATTCAGTTCAGTCGGCAGGAGATGTTGGAGGCAACAGGATAGACGACACTTCCGGTACCGTCCAGGTGCAGGGAAGCGCTTCGGTAAATTCAAATACCGGCACCAATACGGCAATTCCAGACACTTCCTCTTCAATTCCGGTTAATTACGGGGTCGAATCTGCCACCGGAGTATCTTTTGACCGATCGAACACTCTCAATGCAGAGGGTGCCGCGGTAGAACACCGAACGGTGGAAAACGTTACCACTACAAACGATCTCAAGGTCTATGCGGCGGGTAACTTCCAAAGCGATGCAAACCTGCAGAACATGGAATTTTCCGGTAACAAAGTTGTTGTTGGATACAACGAACGCGGACGATTCCTCGGCCTCATTCCAGTAACCATGAACGTTAAAACCGAAGTGGACGGACAGGGAAATGTGACCACCCACTATCCTTGGTACAACTTTCTGGTTTCGAATGACCGAGCTGAACTCGAAGCTTCGCTCAAGACTCGAATCTCAAATATCCTCAGTGCGCGAACCGATTCAAGCGCTTCGTTGACCATAGGGGAACAAGCGCGCGTAGCCGCTGAAGTATATGCGATTATGAAAGACAGATTCGACAGTTCAAACTCGGGTCAAAATGCCACAACCACGGGGAATTATTAATCTTTTCCCCGAGGTTTCTCCACGCAATTCACGCCAAAAAATTGGCGGTTTTGTGTTGAAATCTGTCCTAGAAGGGGTATAATCCGGATATGAAGGAACTCTCTCACGATGTGAATTTTACGCGCATATATGAGACGGAACACGATGCCATTTACCGTTTCTGTTTGATGCGCACATCCGATGCTGAAATCGCCCACGATTTCACCCAGGATGTCTTCACCCGTTTCTGGAAAGCCATGACCGAAGAACAGGATATCAAGAGCCCGCGCAGTTTTCTCTTCACCATTGCCCGTAACCTGATTATTGACTGGTATCGAAAGAAAAAGAGCCTGTCACTGGATGCACTCCTCGAGGAAGCGGGGGATGATAAAAGTTTCGTTGGAGGAACTCCCATGGATACGGTGGAAATCAGCGCAGAGGTCAGCCATGTCATGAGACATCTGGATCAGCTCGAAGAGCCATACAGGAAGGCTGTATACATGAGACACGTCGAAGGATTGAAACCCCGGGAAATCGCAGCATATCTGAACGAATCGGCGAATGTTATTTCGGTCCGTATTACGCGCGGAGTAGAGAGGCTGGGTAATCTGATGGGGTATAAGTAGTTGACATCCACCTCTGAATTTGCTATTGTACTGACATAAGAATATCTCACTCGTTATTCGTTTCTGGCTAACCTTTTAGTAATTTCAGGAACAAGAGTGTCTCCGCTTTAGCGGACTGCAAACGCGCGAGACCTTCTTCCTAAATATATGTATCAAAAAAGATCCTTCAGCGGGCAAGCCCCGCGCAGTGTTTCTCGTGGTCCCCGTTCAAACTTCAGAGGCAGACCTCCAATGCGAGGCGGAGCCCGCGGTGGACGCGGCAATACCGGTCAGTACATCAATCCCGAGTTGTTTATCAACAAAGCGGTGATCGTTGAAGAAATAGACCACTTTATTCCCGAACACACGTTCGCAGACTTTCGCATTGAAGAAAAGCTGAAGATAAACATTTCGAAGAAAGGATATGTTGCTCCAACAGCCATTCAAGACAGAACCATCCCTCACATTTTAAATGGGAAGGACGTGGTTGGAATTGCCAATACCGGAACCGGTAAAACGGCCGCATTCCTTATTCCGCTTATCGACAAGATGATCAAAGATCCAAACGGATCCGTGTTGATCATTGTTCCAACAAGAGAACTCGCAACTCAAATCAACGACGAACTCAAAGGTTTCGCTCCAGGAACCGGATTGTTTTCCGTTGTATGCGTCGGAGGAACTCCAATGGGTCCGCAGTTGAAAGACCTTAAATATAAAAACCACTTTATTATCGGAACTCCCGGACGTTTGAAAGACCTTATCGAACGCAGAGCATTGGACCTCTCAAGAACCACAAACGTAGTTTTGGACGAAGCAGACCGCATGCTCGACATGGGATTCATGCCAGACATGAAATTCATCATGGGCCAGATGCCAAAGGTTCGTCACACTCTTTTCTTCTCGGCTACCATGTCCAAGGAAATTGAAAGACTGATCCATGAATTCCTTCACGAACCGGTTTCGATCTCAGTGAAGACAAGCGATACCTCAAAGAATGTGGATCAAGACATTGTTCGCATGAGACCCGGAGAAGATAAGATTCTTGCTTTGGAGAACATTTTGAAGCACGAGGAATCCAACAAGGTGATCATCTTCGGACGAACCAAGCATGGAGTCGAAAGACTTGCTAAGACGCTTGCCGCCAAAGGATTTGCCGCAGATTCAATTCACGGAGACAAATCCCAGGGACAGCGACAGCGTGCGCTCGATGCGTTCAAGCAAAATAGAATTTCGATTCTGGTTGCAACAGACGTTGCCGCCCGAGGTCTCGACATTCCTCTTGTTTCGCACGTTATCAACTACGATCTCCCTGCAACGTACGAAGATTACATTCATCGTATCGGACGAACAGGACGTGCCGGACAGACAGGGAAGGCGCTTACGTTCGTGGAATAAAAAATTAATATTTCCTTTAATAAAAACAGCCCTGCATAGGGCTGTTTTTATTATTTAACTAATATCGCAGGAGCGAGTTCATCAAAACGTTCATCCACATGGGTGGCTAAGTCGTTAATATTTGAAGCAAGATCTGAGATATTTATTTCCACTTTTTCCTCAAGCGTATTAATCCGATCATGCAGAGCGGTGAAGTGTTTATTGAAGTAATTTTTGTCTGTTTCGTTCATGTGTGCAGTTTAGCAATTGAGTTTTCAGCTGTCTTTTTGGATTTGGGGATAACTCTATTCATTCCATTGACATATTATAAAAGAATAAGTATAACTAAGAAAGTCGTGAGTCTCGGTTCACCTCTCGTGCCTGGAGATAAAGTCTTATGGAATTCCACTGGTGGTATATCGCGGTCCTGATCCTGTACGTAGTGGTTGGGTTCGAAACCTTTCGAACCCTTATGGACAGTAGTACTTTCAATACCGTGGTACCAGCTTGGACGAACAAAGTTTTTCATTGGATGGATCCTTGGATGCTCTCCGAAAATGGATGGAAGGCTACAGGAGCAACCCTCTTCTTCATTCTTTTGTTCTACATTCTGTTGCCCTCTATCTGGTTCCGCATTCTCGTGAATCGATTCAGGCATCTGCGATCTCAAAAGATTCTTTAATAGTGCACTCCTCATGGGGCGCGCTTTTTATTTAGAAAGATACTTCCATTTCATCCGTTTATACCTCCATGTCCACAACATGGAAGCTCGATGATATCCCCGAGTATCCCAAACTCGAACAAAACCTTCAAGCAGATGTTGTCATAGTCGGAGGAGGTCTCGCCGGTCTCTGGTCTTTTTATCTTTTATCCAAAGCAGGAAAGAAGGTAGTGCTTCTCGAATGCGAACGCATCGGACAATGGACGACGCTCGTCACCACCGCGTTTATCACCCAAGACATCGATACGGAACTCGCTCAATTAATCACCATGTTCGGAGAAAGAAAGGCGCGTCTCATCTGGCGTTCCGGAGGAGACGCCATTCGCCTTATAGAAAAAGTAATGAATGAAGAGGGAATTGAATGCGATTTTAAACGCGAAAGCGTGTATTTGTATGCCGATTCAGACGAGGAATATGCGGGTCTCGAAGAAGAAGCGGAACTGATGAAAAAATTCGGATCTAAAATTGAATTGCAGAAACATGTAAAGACGGGATTCGAGCACAGTGGAGTTCTCGAATTGAAAGAGCAGGCAATATACCATCCTCTGAAATTCTTAAAAGGTTTGGCTGAAGCCGGAGTTCAAGCCGGCGGACGAATTTTCGAACTTACCGAAGTGACAACCATTGAAGGAGACGGACCGATAACGGTAGAAACTAAAGACAAGTTTGTAGTTGAGGCGGATGACTGCGTCATCGCCACATACGAACCGTTCGGAAATCCGCAGGGCCATTTGAAGAAGGGAATGTACACAAGCTATGTGTATGAACTTTCGTTGCCCGCGGATGCCATTCCGGACGGCATGTATCTTGATCAGAAGAATCCGTACCATTATTTCAGAGTGGAAAAAATAAATGCTTCGAGGTCCAGGGTGATTGTCGGGGGAGAAGATCATCGGGAAGAGCTCACATTTGAAGAGACTCAAAGTTTTAACGCGCTGAAAGAATTTATCAAACACAAGTTTCGAGACATAAAATGCACAGTAGAGAAACGCTGGAGCGGTCCCATTCTCGAGCCTTCGGACGGAATCCCCCTTATTGGGCAAACCGACCCCCACCGCTACGTGGCAACCGCATTTTCGGGCAACGGCATGACCTACTCTCCCATATCTGCTACTATCATAGCTGACGGTATTTTGGGCAAACGCAATGAGTACACTGCCGTATACGACCCAAAACGTTCAATCTTGCGAAAACCACTTCTGTATAAAGCACGAGATTACGCGGAAGAATTTTTCGGAGGAGCGATTAAAAACTTATTTAAAAAATAACCATGTCTCACTCAGATCGAATAAAAGTATTGCGTATGTGGATTCCGGCTGCGCTTTTAATAACCTTTTTCTGTCTTGTGACATTTGCTGCAGTTCAGCAAAATATCCGCTCGAATGCCAATGACCCGCAGATTCAATTAGCAGAGGATACCGCAAATTACCTTACAACTACCGGGGCAGACCCAAAGACATTGGTAGGAATCCCGATCGATATTCGAAAAAGCATTGCTCCTTTCGGAAATATCTACAATGAGAAGTATGGAGTGCTTGCAGGAGGTGGTTCGATTGATGGACAAGCACCGATTCCTCCGGCCGGAGTATTCGAGTATGTCCTTGCGCACGGGGAAGATCGTTTTACCTGGGAACCGGCTGAAGGCGTTCGAATCGCAGCTGTAATGACCAAATCCGAACGAGCCAGCAGTTCCGTTCAATACGTGCTGCTCGGAAGATCAATGAGAGAAATCGAAATTAGAGAACACGATATTGCCATGATGATCGGCATTGCATGGATCGTAGCTCTCGTTATCGCTGCAGCATATTCTCTTGTGGTGGTCCGTAATAAACCCAGACATGAATAAAACCGTCTCCCTCGTCATTGTCGTTGTTATTCTCGGGGCATTGCTCCTGTTCTTCATGAAAGTTAAACCAGCCGCAGCTCCGGTTGAACCGGTGCCAGTAGCAACTTCCACTCCTGTTGTAACAGCCACTTCAACTCCCGAGAGTATTATTAAAGTAACTTTGCCGAAAGATAATGCCGTAATTTCCTCTCCTGTTTCCGTAGAAGGAACTGCTCGGGGCAATTGGTTCTTTGAAGGCTCAGCACCAGTGTATGTCATTGATTCAAGAGGATTGGATCTGGGAGAGGGTCATATTCAGGCCACGGGTGAATGGATGACAACGGATTTTGTTCCATTCAAAGGAACAATCACATTTCGTTTCCCTCCTCGGGGTAGTGGTACAGCAGGATATCTAATCTTCGAGAATGATAATCCCTCCGGGGACCCGGCTCGCAAGCTTACATTCAAAGTTCCCGTAACGTTCAAATAAGGAAATAAAAACAGCCCCGATTGGGGCTGTTTTTATTTTGGCTGGTCTTCCGTTCCGGCTTGGTTTTTGAGATTGAAGGGGAGAACGTTGCGTGGAGGAGTTTTCTTAATGATATTAATCGCTTCGTCCAGGTCGTCTGTAATGGTGTAGAGGGTGAGGTCTTCGGCTTTGATGGTTCCTCTGGACAACAAGTTTTCCTGCAAGAATCTTTCAAGGCTTTTCCAGTAATCTGTGCCGATGCAGATGATGGGCACTCCAACAATCTTTTTTGTCTGGACGAGGGTGATCATTTCAAAGAACTCGTCCATTGTTCCAAAACCTCCCGGATAAAAGACGAAGGCTTCGGCCGAATACGACATCATTACCTTTCGAACGAAGAAATAATACGAATCGATGGTTTTAGAAATGTATTTGTTGGTGATTTGGGCGTGTGGAAGCTGGATGGTGATGCCGAGCGATGTTCCGCCGGCTTCAAACGCTCCTCTGTTTGCCGCTTCCATGATTCCAGGACCGCCTCCAGAAAATATTGAGTATCCGAGTTCAGTTGCAATGCGGCCGGCGAGGGTTCGCGCGCTGATGTAATACGGATTGTCTTCTTTGAATTCCGTCGAACCAAAGAATGTAACGGAGCGGGGATAGTCTTCGAGAAATTTAAATCCGTCTTTAAATTCTTTGGCAATTTCTTCCACGCGGAGCGCTGCCACCACTTCTTCTGCTCGTCTTGTTTCATTATTCGGTATTGGGTTTGTATGCATATGTGTATGATAGTATACTTGAAAGCGTAATCCAAATAATATGAAAAACCTTACCAAGAATCAATGGGTCGCGATTTCAGTAGGATTGGCCGTGGTAGTGCTGCTTATGTTCGGAGGAACATTGCTCAGTCTTTTTAAAAGTAACGATATTATCGGACAGACACCTATAACAGAAACATCTATGCAAAAAGGGGTAGAAATAAGTCAGGAAGTTGTTGGAACGGGCGCCGTAGCAGAAGTGGGAGATACAGTTTCTGTTAATTACACCGGAACTCTTCAAAACGGCACGGTATTTGATAGTTCGTACTCCCGAAATGAACCGATCGTCTTTGTTCTCGGAACAGGAAGAGTTATTCGAGGATGGGACGAAGGAGTATTGGGCATGAAAGTGGGCGGCAAGAGGCATTTGACCATTTCTCCCGAATACGGATACGGAGCCCAGACGGTCGGTCCAATCCCAGCAAACTCTGTGTTGAATTTCGACGTTGAATTGGTCAAGGTTCAGAAGAAATCATAATACACTCACATGGAGATCGATCCATTGAATCTCCATCACGCATATTTGATCGAAAGCGCACCCGAACACGGGGAGCGCTTTCTTGTTTCGCTGTTTGAACAGATCGGATTCTCCACAACGCAGAATCCGGACTATCATCTCTTTAACGGCGAAACATTTCTTGTCGAAGATGCGAGACTCTTGAATGCGCGCGCGCAGGGAAAATCTTTTTCAGACAAGAAGATTTTTGTTATTACATCTTCAAAAATAAATTTCCAAGCTCAGAACGCTCTTTTGAAAACATTCGAGGAACCGCACGAGGGGATTCACTTCTTCATTATTCTTCCCGAAAGGGATTTGTTATTGCCTACGCTGTTATCCCGCCTTCAGGTGGTGCGAATCAGGCATGAAGAATCTGCGAATACGGAGGCAGAGAAGTTTTTGGGAAGTTCTGCTCCGGAGCGCATTAAATTTTCCAAAAAGTTTATTGATAAAGAAAAACCGCTGGCCCCGTTTCTTGATTCGCTTCTTCAGATGTTAAAGGGAAATATGGAAGAATCCAAGAAAGTCTTTGCGCTCCGTGCATATGCAAGTGATCCAGCCGTTTCCCCAAGATTAATTCTTGAACATCTTTCACTCGTATTGAAATAAAAAAAAGCCCGACACAGAGGTTGTTATCTCTGGATCGGACGGGGTGTCCACGTATTTTCCATTTTCGCAGGGCTGGCCTTCTCGATTGCCCTTGCAATGAGGAGGGCCAAGAGAAGCGGGAGCATCCATCGCGGGTCGTTGTTCCAATGGTTGCTTTCCCAGAACATTCCCATGCCGGTGCCGATCAGGAAGATGCTGAACACGATTCGGACGGCGATCATCGACACGGGATTGGCGCTGGGGTTCGGATGCTGGTACGTGATCCCCGACACCAGGTATTGCAGTCCCATGAAGAAAACCACAGCCGAACAGGTGAAGATTAGAGCGGTTAAGAACATCTCAACTGTAAACATGTGTATTCTCCCCAGCGCGGCTGGAGTGAGAGGGGCACACAGCTTTCTCTAATAAAATAGTACTTAATTATAAAGGCATTGTCAAGTTCAATTTAGTATTGGATAATATTCAGTGTTCAACGTTTAAAAATATGCTAAAATTCCCGAATGGCATATAACTTCCAACTCTTTAAGTCTGCAGCAGACGAAGCATTGAACTGGCTGCAGAAAGAATTCTCCGGTATTCGCGCCGGACGCTCAAATCCATCGATTCTCGATGGGGTACAAGTGGAATCATACGGTTCAAGAGTTCCAATTAACCAAGTTGCAGGCATTACCGTAGAAGATGCCCGCACCATCCGCATCAAACCTTGGGATGCGAGCGTGGTGAAAAATATCGACGTTGCGATCCGTGAATCCAATCTCGGATTGTCCGTTGCGGTAGACGGGGAAGGACTCCGTGTATCGTTTCCTGAACTGACCGCAGATCGCCGAACTGGATTAATCAAACTCTCAAAGCAAAAACTGGAAGAAGCGCGCATTACGCTCCGCGGAGAACGCGAAAAGGTATTGAAGGATTTGGACAAGCAAGAAAAAGACGGCGAGATGTCCAAAGACGAGAAACAGCGATACCGGGATGAATTGCAGAAGTTGGTCGACGACACCAACCGCAAGTTTGACGACCTCGCAGCCAAGAAAGAAAAAGAAATCTCCGAATAATGTCCACCATCTACTTTTTAATCATCTTGTCCGTATTGGTTCTTGTCCACGAGGCGGGACATTTTTTTACTGCTCGAGCCACCGGTATGCGTATAGATGAATTCGGTTTGGGATATCCTCCACGAGCCAAGAAACTCTTCCACTGGAAAGGAACGGATTTTACATTGAACTGGCTGCCTTTCGGAGGATTTGTAAAAATATTCGGAGAAAATTCGGTGGACACTGAATGCAATCCCGTTACATCGAACGATAGCTTCATTTCAAAACCAAGGCACTTGCAGGCAATGGTTCTTGTGGCGGGAGTATCTGCAAATATTTTGTTCGCTTGGTTTTTGTTTTCTATCGGATTCATGGTCGGAATGCCTGCTTCGTCTTCTTCGGATTTTACCGTGACCGATGTTCATACGGTGGTGACAGAAGTGGTGGCGGGCTCTCCGGCAGACCTTGCCGGGATTCATTCCGGAGACAGGGTAGAGGTGATTTCTCGAGGAGAGAATGTTGCATTGCTTTCTCCGATACCGGCGAGTGAATTCATTACCTCTTCTATGGATCCGGTGAACATTACCGTCTTGCGAGGAAACGAAATATTCACCAAAAACATTTCTCCTTCGCAGGGCATTGTTGAAGGAAAACCGGCGGTCGGTATCGCCCTTGATTCTGTGGGAGTGGCCAAGCTTCCTTTTTTCGCATCAATTGTTCAAGGGGCAAAGACAACCTGGGGAATGATCGGGTCGATTACGATCGGTCTCGGAGTATTCCTAAAGAACATTTTCACCGGCCATGCGGATTTTTCCCAGGTTTCCGGTCCGGTGGGGATTGTGGGAATGGTGGGGGATATCAGACATCTTGGGTTTATCTACCTTCTCTCCTTTACAGCGCTTATCTCCGTTAATCTTGCGGTCTTAAACCTTCTGCCGTTTCCGGCCTTAGACGGAGGAAGACTCCTGTTTGTGATTATCGAATCGATTATTCGAAGACCCATATCCCCAAAAGTGGCGAATGCGCTGAACACGGCCGGATTTCTTTTTCTGATACTTTTGATGATACTTGTCACCTTCCGCGATGTCGCACGTTTGATATAATATAAAGATGAAAGGATCAGAAGGATTCAATGAAGATAAATATCTCAATTTTTCTGAGGAAGAAAAGATGGATTTTCATGCTCATGAGGCGGCGCTTGTGCAGAATGCATTAGGGGAAGCTGGTATCTCTCCGGATGATTATGATAAAACAGTTGCTTTTATCGAAGATTGGACACAGCAGCATCATGCAGAAAGCGTAGAAGATTTCTTGGCTAGCAGAAAAGAAAATTAAATAACATGGGACTCTTCTCTTCATTCAAACGCTCAGAAATTCCCGAAACTCCGAAATCCGGAATTGAATCTTGGACCGAAAGAGAAAGACATGTTTTTGATGTCACCACCCAGCAGCTTGCGTATAACTATATACAACTTCACGGTGTAGAACTAAGCGCCCCCGAAGCAGATGCGTTAGAACAAGAGTGGAAGGATCTATACGAACCAAAGGCCATCGAGCTTTTTGATGCAATAATAAAAAATAATCCAGACAGAATAGAGGAATGGTACGGAAATATGGATACTGAACACAAAAAAATAATATCTGAATTTGAAGCTAACTTTGCATATCCAATTCATCACAATGAAGAGGTCCGAAGGGTGGCATAGCCATACTTTGTATAAAGAGCCATTTTTCTGTAAAATGGTGGGATGAAAGAATCCATCACCCCCCGTGCTACAGACTTTTCAGAATGGTACCAAGATGTAATAGACGCAGCGGATTTAGCCGAACACGGGCCAGTTCGGGGAACCATGGTTATCAAGCCATATGGATATGCATTATGGGAAGCGACACAAAAATATTTAGATACAAAATTCAAGGAAACGGGAGTGCAGAATGCATATTTCCCCATGCTCATTCCCGAAAGTTTTTTGAAACGAGAAGAGCATCACGTCGAAGGATTTTCTCCCGAGGTTGCGGTGGTGACATACGCGGGGGGTAAAGAATTGGAAGAACCGTTGGTGGTTCGTCCTACATCTGAAACGATTATGTACGATGTATTTTCACGCTGGATCAGATCGCATCGGGATCTTCCTCTTTTGATTAACCAATGGGCTAACGTCGTCCGCTGGGAAATGCGTCCTCGCTTGTTCATGCGAACCACAGAGTTCTTGTGGCAAGAAGGTCACACCGCACACGCTACCGAACAAGAAGCGGATGAGCGTGCACGCCAAATGCTCGAGGTGTATCAGCGTTTCGCAGAAGACGTGATGGCAATTCCCGTCATTCCCGGACAGAAATCTGAGAGCGAAAAGTTTGCAGGAGCACTCCACACCTATACCATCGTAGCCATCATGCAGGACGGTAAAGCGTTGCAGTTCGCCACCTCGCACAATCTCGGACAAAACTTCGCCAAAGCTTTTGACGTAAAGTTTACAGACGAATCCAATAACAGTGCATATGTCTGGCAGACGAGCTGGGGACTCAGCACCAGAACCATCGGGGGATTAATCATGGTCCACTCGGATGATAAGGGCCTCGTCCTTCCACCTCGCATCGCTCCCATCCAGATTGTCATCATCCCCATCTGGAGAGACGAAGAAACAAAAGAAAAGGTCTTGAAAAAAACCGAAGAGCTGCGAGACGAGCTTTCGGTATTTGCCCGCGTGCACATAGATGCCCGAGACGGACGCCCTGGAGAGAAACATTACCACTGGGAGAAAAAGGGGGTGCCTATCCGCATCGAACTCGGTCCTCGAGACGTAGATAACAACACCATGGTGTTGGTCCGCAGAGACAACGGAGAAAAAATCTTAACCGAAGGAAAGGATTTCGGAAAGGTGGAGGAAGCACTCGGCGATATCCAGAATAATTTGTATGCCAAGGCTCTTGCCCGCAACGAGCAAAAGATAAAAAAGGTGGATACTTGGGATGAATTCAAGCAAGCCATTGAAGACGGATTTGCAGTACTTGCGCACTGGTCTAAAGATGCGGGAGTAGAGCAGAAGATAAAAGAAGAAACCAAAGCCACCGTTCGCTGCATTCCATTCAACCAAGAAATGGAATCCGGAAAATGCGTGTACAGCGGAGAACCTTCGGAAGGCCGTGTGTTGTTTGCGCGTGCATATTAACTAAACCATATGTTCGGATTTAAAAAACTCAAGCAGATGATGTCCCACGATATGGGAGTAGATCTCGGAACCGCGAATACGCTGGTCTATTTGCGCGGTCACGGAATTGTATTGAACGAACCGTCTGTGGTGGCGGTAAACCAAAAGACGGGGCAGGTGGTTGCCGTAGGAACCGAAGCCAAAGACATGCTCGGCCGAACTCCCTCGCACATCACCGCTATCAGACCGCTCGTGGATGGGGTGATCTCGGACTTTGAAGTAACCGAGGAAATGATTTCGTATCTCTTAAACAAAGCGCAGGAAGGCCAAAGGAAAGCATTGGGGCCCCGCGTGGTGGTGGGTGTTCCGTCAGGAATAACAAACGTTGAAATCCGCGCAGTCCGAGACGCAACCCGCAACGCGGGAGCGGGAGAAGTGTATATCGTCGAAGAACCAATGGCCGCTGCCATCGGTATTCGTTTGCCGGTTATGGAACCGGTGGGGAGTATGATCATAGACATCGGAGGAGGAACCTCGGACATTGCCGTGCTTTCGCTCGGCGGAGTGGTGCGAGCTAAAAATCTCCGCATCGCCGGAGACAGATTCAGCGCGGATATTATTTCGTATATTAGAAATCAGTTCAAAGTATTGATCGGAGAAAAGACAGCAGAGATGGTCAAGCACACCATCGGTTCGGTTATCGGAATGGAGGGTCCTCTCGAAGCGAGAGTCAAGGGAAGAGATATTATCACCGGCCTTCCCCGTGAAGTTATCGTCACCGACACGGATATCAGAGAAGCACTCTCTCCTTCAATTGAAGCGCTTGTCGAATCAACCAGACAGGTCCTCGAATCCACCCCTCCCGAAATATTGGCGGATATTATGCAGAGAGGCATTTACTTAACCGGAGGAGGTGCTTTGATCCAAGGACTCGGAGAATTGCTCCAGGTTGAATTGAATATTCCGGTGCACATTGCTCCAGATCCGTTAACTGCGGTGGCACGAGGGACTGGAATCATTTTGGAAAACATCGAGGAGTTTAAAGATATACTTATTGAAAATGAAGACGAACTTCCGCCCAAGAAATAGAGATGGAGTAACGTATCGCAAACGAATCGGTACTGTCTTTGCTGTGGTTATTGTCCTTGGGCTATTCTTTTCGTTTGCGGACAGCCTGATCATTAGAATAGTTTCTCCTCTGTGGAGCGGAGAAGGGGCGCTCGCCCGCGGCATGGAAAACATATCCGGATATTTTCGCACCAAGAATGCGCTGATCGAAGAAAATCAAAATCTTCGAACCAGAGTTGCTTCACAGGACTTGGCTCTGGTGCAAAGCAGAACGAATACGTCTTCGAGCGAAGAAATCCTTTCCCATCTCGGCCGTGTGGCAAGCAGTTCGGGAATCGCCGCAAGCGTGTTGGTTCATCCGCCAGAAACTCCATACGATATTTTGATCATAGACGCCGGAAGTTCCGAAGGGGTGACCGTTGGACAAAAAGTGCTGCTGCCCGAAGGACCTGAAATTGGAAAGGTGGTCGAGACATTTTCGCATCAATCCCGCGTGCATTTGTTTTCTTCGAGCGGAGAGCAAACTGCCGCAATCCTCGAGCGCAATATGACGCCTGTCACTCTCATTGGGCAAGGCGGAGGGAGTTTTGAAATCGAACTTCCGCGGGATGTTGCGGTCGAAGTGGGGGATAAGATAATTTCTCCGGATATCCGATCTGCCCTCATCGGAGTGGTTGGAGGAGTGGATGCAGCTCCAACGGATTCATTCAAGAAAGTGCTCGTGGGAAGCGTGGAAAATATGTATTCGCTAAGGTTTGTTCTTATTTCCTCATGAACCGGGCAGTTTCCACCGTTGTCTGTGCGGTGCTTATTCTGGCTTTCCCAGCTTGGATATACATACCGGCACTCTGCATCCCGATCGCCCTTTTTGATTTCTATTGGGAGGGAATTATCCTGGCTTTTTTCATAGACGTTATGTACGGCACGCGGGTTCACACCGGCATTTCTTTGTATTTTCCCTTTGCAGAGAGCGCGGCGGTTCTCGTGTTATTATTGTTGCCTATTAAACGAAGGCTCAGATGATACGCCAATTCTTTAGAAAATTTAAGAACAGAAGAAGATACAAGGATATTAATCCCGAAGATATTTTTCTGGATTCGGCGAACCTTCCGGGATACGCCGAGCATCGATTTGAGGGGAGAATAGAAAAACCAATTGCGCAGGGTACATTTCTGTTCGGACGGATTTTTTTACTCGTTCTGATTATTATTTTCTGCGGAAAATTATGGACCCTGCAGATTGCCAAAGGAGGGACGTATAAAGACATCTCTGAAAACAACAGACTCGACCATACCCTCATATTTGCAAACCGCGGGGTTATCTACGACAGAAACGGAGTTGAACTTGCAACGAATGCTGTAAAAGAAGACGGAGCAGAATTTGCTTCGAGGCTGTATTCACCTCTGCACGGGCTTTCACATGTGGTGGGGTACGTGAAATATCCGATCAAGGATAAAAGCGGATACTACTATGAAGAAGAATATCGCGGACAATCCGGAGTGGAGAAAGTCTATGACAATGTCGTTTCCGGAGTGAACGGATTGAAGATGACGGAGACGGATGCCTTGGGACACGTCACTTCCGAAAGCGTCATTCAAAAACCGGAAGACGGCAAACCGCTGAAGCTGTCGGTAGACGGTCCGCTGAGCGACGAGTTGTATAAAGCCATGGAAGATATTTCCCATAAACGAGGATTTACCGGCGGAGCTGGTGTCATCATGGACGTGTTAACGGGAGAAGTGTTGGCTCTCTCGAATTATCCCGAATACAACCAGAATGTGGTAACGGAGGGAAAAGACAAGGCGGAAATTTCCGCTCTCTTTAACGATCCCACGAAACCTTTTTTGGATAGAGCGGTGAGCGGATTGTATACCCCGGGTTCTATTGTGAAGCCGATCATTGCGCTGGCCGCTCTTCATGAAAAGATTATTAATCCGAACAAGCAAATTCTCTCCACCGGTTCCATCTCTATTCCGAATCCGTACGATCCAACGAATCCTTCCATATTCAGAGACTGGAAAGCGCACGGGTTGGTAGACATGAAAGACGCACTGGCCGTTTCC
>JAQBQW010000025.1 GCA_028286805.1 Parcubacteria group bacterium
CGTTGTCCAGGTGACCGTTGCGGTTGTTCCGGCAGTAGTTGAAGCAACGGAAGAAATAACCGGAGGGGTAACGTCTCCAGCGGTAGTAGTTGCATAAACTGTAGAAGATTTTGCAGACTGATTCCCCTGTTCGTCTGTTGCTGAAATTGCATATCCGTATGCGGTGCTCGTAGCAAGCGTTGTATCCGAATACAAAAGTGTCCCGGCTGTTGTAGACGCAATCCCAACTGTTGGCGTACAGCTCGCGCCCGTACATCTAAAAATGTTGTAATAGCTCACCCATTCGTTATCCGTAGAAGATGCCCATGAAAGATCCACCCGGGTCGGAGAAACTGGAGTGGTGGTTGCAGATCCAGGAACCGAAGGCACAGTACTGTCAATGATCGCCCCATAAAATGAAGCAACGGTTGCCTGCCACAATGAATTCGTGCTGAATACCCAGTTTGAATTGTAAGATCCGCTTGCTGAAGGAACCACCTGATACGATGCGCTCGGACCCGTACCTCCAGGAACCGGCTGAGTCAAAAGAGAGAAGCCCGAAGGTTGGGAGCTGATCGTTCCTCCTTTTCTCGTACCCATGATCAACAGCACGTTTTTTCCGGCAACCGGAGTAATCGGTCCGGCAGCCGGACTTGTAGTGATCGAAGAATCAGTGTTAACCGGTCCAAGAATCGTACCGGATATTTTTACCCCGCTCCATTCTTGCATTGAACCTGCCGGAACCGCACCAACCGTCGAAGACAACGTAGCTGTCGCAGTTGTGCCTGCACCGGCTCCCACAATTCCGTACCATGTTTCAACAGCTGTGGATGTACCGATAACTGCTCTGCGCCACGTTACTCCTGTTTGAGTGATACTGGAAATACTTGAAACTCCGCTATTGACCACGCTTTCAAATGTAAGAAAATTTCCGTTCGTTGGAGCAGACGAAAATGTAATCGCATATACAGGATTGCTTGCAGCACCGAACCCAACAGCTTCTTGTATCGGAGTGCTTGAAATTGCTGCAATAACTTTGCTGGCTCCAAAACCGCCTGCACCAACAAGAACAAAGAGAGCAAGAACCAAGAACTTTTTAGAGAAAGTGCCGCCGTATTTCATGTTTCAAATATTATACTACCATTCCACCTTTAAAGGCACTGTAAAATACGAGGCTGTGTATATCTTTTTTCTTTAATTTTATTTATTTTTTATTGCTTCGAATGGACTGAATAACTCCAATATTTTAAACACAATACCGCTACCCTTCTTTTAAGATTTTTAGACAGATCAGGTAATCAATATAATTTGGTTTCTGCAGAATTCAAGAAAAAAACTATCAAAATAGTATTAATAGAGAGTTATAAACATTACTAATGCTTACTGTTAATCCTCTATAATTAAGCCATCTTCACCAGTTTGCTTTCTTTTTGGAGTAATACCGCTTGCTATTAAAATGTCCTCAAATTCTTTCTGTTCGATGGTTTCGACTTCAATTAAACGCTTCGCAATGATATCGAGAAGGGGTCCGTATTTCTTAATGGCATTTTCTGCGCGCTGCATTCCCTCTTGCATGATCTTTGAAACTTCCGAATCTATTTCAGCGCTGACCTTTTCAGAATATTCTTTATCATCTACTCCCTGACCAAAAACAACTCTTCCGTTTGATGCTTCGAGAGCAATCGGGCCAAGCTTTTCAGACATACCGTATTTGGTGACCATGTCTCGCGCAAGCGCGGTCGACACTTGGAGATCGCTTGAAGGTCCAGTAGTAAGATCTCCAAAAATATTTTTCTCGACAACGTATCCGCCGAGAGTAACGGCAATTGAATCGAGGAATTCTTTTTTGGATTGAATCTTTCGATCATCGATCGGAAGTCTCATCACGTAACCTGCTGCACGTCCGCGAGAGATGATGGATATTTTATGAACCGGATCTGCGTGCGGAAGAACCGACGCAACCAGCGCGTGTCCGGCTTCGTGATACGCCGTCAGTTCTTTTTCTTTCTTCGAAAGAATATGTGACCGTCTTTCAGGTCCCAGCATAACCTTTTCGATTGAGCGAATGAGATCAAACTGACCGACAGTTACCCTGTTCTCTCTTGCAGCAAGAATAGCGGCTTCGTTCATCAAAGAATAAAGGTCTGCTCCGGAGAAACCTGGGGTACGTTCAGCGATCAATGGAAGATTTACATCTTCGGCGAAAGGTTTTTTGCGGGCGTGTATTTTCAAAATTTCCTGGCGGTCCTGTCTGTCCGGAAGGTCGAGAGTGACGCGGCGGTCGAAACGGCCCGGGCGGAGAAGCGCAGGATCTAAAACATCCGGACGGTTAGTGGCGGCCATGACGATAACTTTTTCATTGGGTTCGAATCCGTCCATTTCAACCAAGATTTGGTTCAATGTTTGTTCGCGTTCATCATTCCCTCCTCCCATACCTGCACCACGGGCTCGTCCCACAGCGTCGATCTCGTCGACGAAAATAATCGCTGGTGCGGATTTCTTTGCGACATCAAACAGGTCTCGAACGCGAGATGCGCCGACTCCGACAAACATTTCCACAAACTCAGATCCCGAGATTGAGAAGAATGCCACTCCGGCTTCCCCAGCCACCGCACGGGCAAGAAGCGTCTTGCCGGTTCCCGGTGCGCCCATAAGAAGAATGCCTTTGGGAATACGCGCTCCGATATCCAAAAACTTCTTTGGATTTTTAAGGAAGTCCACAATTTCAGACAATTCTTCTTTTGCCTCTCTTGCTCCAGCCACATCTTTAAAGGTCACGCGATTGTTTTTATCATCAGGGAGCGTCATGCGGGCTTTGGACTGTCCGAAAGAAAGAGCCTGCATGCCCGCGCCTTTCACCTGTTTTGAAAACATCCAGATGAAGAAAATAATAAACAAGATCGGAAGAATGATGGGAGTGAGAGACAGAACCCAGTATATGAATCCCTGGTCATTCTTTACATCGATCTTCACCGTCGCCAATGCTTCGGGCAATATATTGTAATTTTTGAGAGTGGTGGAAAGCGCAGTTCCCTCTTCTTTTTTTGAAGTCTTTTTTGTTCCGTCTATATAGGTGATATCGAGATTGTCTCCTTTCACCACGATACTCTCGACAGTTTGCGCGGAAACATTTTGTGCCAATTCAGATACGGAAATTTCCTGAATATCTTTTCCCCCAGCTAGAAACGAATACGAAGTGATGAGAATAAGGAAGATGATCAACGCCAATATTCCCTGTCCCATTGGACCTTTGCTGCGTGGACCGGGAGTAACCTTTTGGATGGCATCCTTAAGCTGCTTCTTTCCCTTCTCGATTCCCTGATCGACTTTATTCTCTTGCTTTGGTGGAGTTTTCTTCGGCATAGACCCGTATTATACCGATAATCGCTTATTTTTCCATATTTTTGTTATTATTCTTTCATGCCTACATTTGCCGAAAACCGCAAAGCCCGGTTCGATTACGAAATCCTCGAAAGCTTCCCTGCGGGCATCGAGCTTTTTGGAAGCGAGGTGAAATCGGTGCGGGCCGGGAAAATATCTCTGGCGGGTTCATTCGTCATCATCCGAGGCAGAGAAGCCTTTCTTCAGGGTGCAAAAATAGAGCCGTACCAGCCGAACAACGAAGCGTCTGACCAAGAACCCGAGAGACCAATAAAGTTATTGTTGAGGAAAGACGAGATTGAAAAACTGGAGAAAGCAGACTCTTCCAAAGGATTGACAATAGTGCCAATTAAGGTGTATAATAATGGCAGGTTTCTGAAGCTCGAGCTTGCAATTGTCCGCGGAAAGAAGCAATTCGACAAACGCCAGACAATTAAAAAGCGAGACGTTGAAAGAGACCTGAAAAAAGATTTTTAAAATGGGGATGACTTGCTTTGACAATATGTCTATTCCCCCGACGCGCGAGAGAGCTGAAGTGACTCTTTAATCCGCTTCACAACCAACTGCAAAATCAGTTGCAAAAGTTATCTCTCCGTTTTATACGGCGAATGACTTCCAGTTCGCATACGCTCGAGTTTAATTACTCGCGTTCCGAATCGGCGTACTTCGAGATGGGTGCTTGATACTCTCGTCTGTGCGTAATACCCCAAGATAGAAACCGCAATTCCTCGTCTCGGTTTTGAAACTAAGAGGATAGGTTGAAAAGAGCTTTCGTTTGTTTTGTATCTTTTTGACCGAAACACATGAAGCAAACTACCTCGCGTAGACCTCTCGGGAATCCCATGTTGCACCCGGGTTCACTGCCCGGCATCTCCACCATACTGCAGACCGCCCCACGGGCGGTTTTGCTTTTATATACCCCTTTGACTTTTATACATATTTGTGATAATGTACAACCAGGCCCATCACCCACACCTGGACAACACATGCGTAACCGCATCCCGATCTTCGTCTTTGCCCTTGCCTTTGCAGCCTCTGGATTCGCCCTTCGTGTCGAAAACCTCACGAAGGATGCGCCGATGATTCGAGCTGCTCAGCTCGCCTCGGGCATCGACTCGGATCATCTCGACCAGAGATACTGCGCGTACTCGATCACGACACTGGAAGAAACCGCCGACCTGCGCAACCAAGCGCAAAAGGCCGGCACCATCATCCTGTGCGACGTGAACGGGAAGATCCCGGACAATCCGATCAATCGCCTTCGGATCGCCGAGGCAAAGACCCTGGTGCTGAACCAGTACCCGGACTTCAAGTAGTCCGTGACCCGACGCATTACCCTGCACCTGCCTCCGGCCGGTGCAGTTTTCTTTTATCTTTTCTCCAGCTGTTCGATTCTTTTTTCTAATGCTTCCAACTTAT
Organism: Parcubacteria group bacterium; assembly: GCA_028286805.1. Taxonomy (GTDB): domain Bacteria; phylum Patescibacteriota; class Minisyncoccia; order Phycocordibacterales; family Zambryskibacteraceae; genus JAIFWN01. The sequence continues at coordinate 4,780 of JAQBQW010000025.1, forward strand.
CATCGTCGTCTTTGTGGTGCTTTGTAAATCGTTGAAACAGCGGCCAAATAATGAGACCGATGAGAACATCGAAAATAAAAATGAGGAATAATTCAAATTCCCAGTGAGGCAAATCTCTCAGGAGTGTCCAGAATGTTTCTTGTTCCATAATATATGGATTATACCACACGTTGACGCATATTTAATTCACTTGTATCGTAATGATAGAACCCTAACCTGGAGGACGTGCGCCATGTGGAAGAAAAAGCTGCTGATCCTTCAGATTTTGTATCGGGAACCCAACCAAGAAGCTTCGGGCCAGGAAATTGCTCGTCAGGTTAATGGAGAGATTCCGAAACGTCTCTTTGATGCTTATCTGTATTCCCTGGAAGCAGAGAAATACATTCTCTGTAATCTTAAAAGTTCTTCACTTCCGGGACCAGAGGAATGCGTATACAAGTTAACCTCCTTGGGTGAGAAACATTTTAAGAAAGCTCTCAAAATCTACGAGCCCAGCTTCATTGATCGATTCTTCCGCCGTTCTTAGTGCCAGCACTATGTTGGTACTTTTTATTTTGCTTTTTTATATAGAAAGAGTAATGTGAATTTAGATCCATTCTATCTTCCCCTTCAACGAAGGTTCCCATGACTTGGCAAGAAGAGGAAATAACGAAATGCGACATATGTGGAGAATCCGCTCCCACAAGTGAATCTAGATTTGTGGAAGGCAAGTCTGGAACAATCTGCGAAGATTGTGTAGGAGTAGCTAACAAAGCACTATCGTATGTCCACCTAGGTACAGATTCCCTAGAAAAATTTCCCTTCATTCTTCAATGCCTGACGTACGGAAGTATCATATCAATCGAGGCAACGGATCAATTAGGACTAGGTAATCCGGCATTCATTACACGAGCATTGCTGAGTCAACGATTTGGATCCATGATGGAATTCCTGGAGTTCGTTTTCATCACAATCAACACTCAAGTAGAGTCTGCAATATCGCTCCCGGATGGTTTTGAAAACGGACTTGTACACGTGCTACATGAAGGAATGTCTCTATGTGGTTTTTCAAGGAACACTCCCACCTGTTGGCCGAAGAATCACACGTTCACTACTGCAGATAATAATTTTGAAGGAGTGACTTGCATGCAATGCCAAGCACTTATTCAAGATCGTTTCCCAGATCACCCTGCACTGACCCAATAAGTCCGTGCTTTTTTCTTTAGATTCAAATTACACTCTCATTCGTCTATATTCTGTACACCCCATGACGTTTGCTTTATACCAGCATCTCAGGAACATCAGCAAATCCAGCCCTAAAATGGTCACCGCCCTCATTATCATCGGATTCTTTGCAGTCTTACTGACCATCATTTCATGGTTCACTCCTCTGAGCGATAACTCGGTAGATTTTTCCACCACCGTCCCTACCCCCTTGGGAAGTCCGGAATTCTTTCTTGCTGCAGAAAGCATTGCGGGCTCCGCTTCGTATCCAATTTTAAAAGATGAGCCGGTTACAATCCTGAACAACGGTAAAGAATTCGTGCCGGATCTTTTGAATGAAATCCAAAACGCCAAGCATTCCATTACTCTGGCAAATTACATTTGGAAAAAAGGAACGCTCACCAACCAGATATTCGACGCCATCACCGCAAAAGCGAAAGAAGGGGTACAGGTGCGGGTTATCATGGACGCAACCGCAAGCTTGAAAGCTCCCCACGATAAAATCGAAGCATTTGAAAAAGCCGGAGGAAAGATGGAGAAATTCAGGCCATTCGGATTGAGAACTATCACCCGCATGAACAAACGAACTCATCTTCGTGCGATGGTGATCGACGGCATAGTCGGATATACCGGAGGAGTAGCCTTTGATGACGAATGGCTTGGAGACGGAACCAAGCCAGATGAGTGGAGAGACATCATGTTCAAGTTTCAAGGACAAGGTGCGCGAAGCATTCAAAACATGTTCAACGCCTTATGGAGACAAACGAGTGGAGAAATACTGTCCGGCCCAGATTTCTATCCCGAACTTCCTCCTTCAGTAGTATCAGACCCATGTACAGATTCATGCTTCATTCCCCTCCTGCAAATCCCTTCTCCGGATCTTGAAAAGAATCTCAGCCAGTTTCTGTGGATTTCAATCATGGGTGCAAAGGATCATGTATATATTGAAACTCCGTATCTGTTGCCAGACAAAAATATCTTGAGCGCGTTAAAACAAAAAGTGGAGGAGGGAGTGCGGGTAGACATCATTATCCCCGGACCGCATGTGGATTCCCGAATCGTACAGCTTGCTACCCGTTCATACTATAAAGAAGTGCTCAGCATGGGAGTTCATTTATACGAATACCAGCCGGCGCATATGCATTCAAAAATTATGACTGCAGACGGACACTGGTCTGTGATCGGCTCGGCCAACTTAGATAACCGCTCGAGCACATTGAATGTCGAAGGAATGTTTGGAGTGGAAGACAAAACACTCGCCAAAGGTATTGAGGAGCAATTTGAATTGGATAAAAGCAGATCAGTTGAGATTACAGACCAATCCTTTGTCGCCACAATCCGGGACCGCATCTTTGGAAGAATTTCCCGCCTATTTGCCAAACAATACTAAGTCCTGTCCTTTGTATATAAAATATGCTATAATACCAACACTAAACCAACAGAGACTTTGCAAACCACTCGTATTAACCAGCGCATCACCTCACGCGAACTCCGCGTTATTGGCCCAACAGGTGAAAACTTTGGAGTTATCTCACTCGAAGAAGCTCTAAAAAAGGCGGCTGAATTCGACCTCGATCTTATCGAGATCTCCCCTAATGCCATTCCTCCGATCGCAAAGATTGCGGATTTCGGCAAATACCAATACGAAGAGAATAAGAAGCAGAAAGTGGCTAAATCTAAAGCCCACTCGGTTGAGGTGAAGAACGTTCAGATCAAGCTTGGAACTGGAGACCATGACCTCTCTCTTAAAGCCAAGAAAGCCTCTGAATGGCTTGGCGAAGGAAACAGGGTAAAAGTGGACCTTTTCCTCCCCGGACGTGCCAAATACCTCGATGAGAAGTTCCTCAGAGAACGCATTGAACGGTTCCTCAAACTCCTTACCGTAGCCCACAAAGTGGCTTCTTCCCCGGTCAAAAGCCCTAAGGGTATGACTATTATTGTTGAGAAGGCATAATACTAGACATTTTAAGGGTTTCCTGTAATATAGGGTACCTAACCGAACCAGTGCTATATGGCAATGAAATCGAATAAATCCTATGGAAAACGCTTGAAGGTCACCAAGACCGGCAAGATTTTGGCGCGCAAAACCGGCCAAAACCACTTCAACTCCAAAGAACGCCGTTCAGCAAAAAGAAACAAGGCGGGTACTGTTCCCTTTCATATGTCTAACAAGGAACGAAGCCGTTTCCTCGTCAACTTTTAATATTTAATATACTGATATGACAAGAGTTAAGAAAGGAGTAAACGCCCTCAAATCAAGAAAGAATATCCTCCGAAAGGTTAAAGGATACAGGCACGGACGCTCAACCAAGGAAAGACAGGCAAACGAAGCTATCTTCCATGCTGGAACATATTCATTTGCACACAGACGAGACAAGAAAGGAGACTTTCGAAGACTTTGGAACGTTCGCATCAGCTCTTCTCTCAAACAGATGGGAACTTCATACTCTAAATTCATCCACGCTCTCAAACTAAAGAACATTGGTCTCGACCGAAAGATTCTTTCAGACCTCGCACAGAATCATCCTGAAATCTTTAAAAAGGTTCTCGAGGCGACTAAATAACAAAAAGCTCCCGAAAGGGAGTTTTTGTTTATCTCGTTACCTTATATCCAATATAAATTCCCACTATCGCACCAATCGCACTCAAAAATATTGAAGAGAAAGAGAACGAACCTGCGCCCCAAAGATTCGGAATAAACCCACCAACCGTGGATCCCACAACCAATCCAAACATAATTATTTGTTTCGAGTTCATTATAAATCGAGTTCGTACCGCACTCCCCGTTCAGGAAGAACAGTTTTCAGATTAAATTCATCCTTCAACCGCTGCGCCAAATACATTGCAGATTTTGGTTCCGCCATGGTGATAAATACATTTTTAAGAGACTTTGCCGTATGCGAAACAAATTCAACTAATCCGTCCGAATCCCTGTGCGCGCTGAACCCATCAATGGAGACAACTTTGGCTCGGACGTCTATTCGCTGTCCGTCTATCACCACCGACTTCTGTCCCTCTTGGATTTGTCTGCCGAGAGTTCCGGGAACCTGGTATCCAACAAAGATAATGGTGGCTTTGGGATCTGGAAGGTAGGATGCTTCGTGCATTTGAATGCGTCCGGCGGTAGACATACCGGATCCGGCCATGATAATCTTCGCACCTTTCACCATTCCAATATCTCGAGATTCCCTTCCGCCCACTGTTTCCATTAATTTTGGGAACTTGAAGGCATCATCGTCTGTTTTTAAAATATTTTGCACGACATCATTGTATTCGCTCTCAAACTTCTCATACACCTCCGTGATCTTAATCGCTAAAGGAGAATCGAGGAACACGGGGATCTTTGGAACCGTTCCGCTTTTAAACAGCTGATCTAATTCATACAACAACACTTGGCTTCTTTCTAATGAAAATGCGGGAATAAGAATGGTTCCTCCGCTTCGAATGGCATCAGATAAAGTGGCTGTAAAAAGCCGTTCCCTGTCTGCTTTGGATTCGTGGTTCCTATCTCCGTACACTGCATCCATGAGCAAATACTTTAATCCTTCTGGCTTATCAATTTCTTTTTGAATTGGAGAGATGGCACTGCCCGTATCTCCTGTAAACAAGATGGAACCGCCGGGAAACGTAAACTTGTACATGGCGGAACCGAGAATATGCCCGGCATTTAACAATTCCACAATGCATCCAACCAAACTTTCCGGTTGGTGATACGGAAGCGACTTCCACTGCTTCATTGCTCTTTCAACATCCACCGCGTTATACAATCCTTTCCTGCCGTAGTTTCTTTCATTCGATTCTGCAATCTTAGCCATATCGAGGAGCATAAGAACAGATAACTCTTTAGTTGGTTCGGTGGAATAGACAGTTCCCTTGAACCCATCTTTCACAAGCTTCGGTACTTTTCCGATGTGGTCTATATGCGCATGGGTGATAAATACGGCATCGATGGTAGCGGGGTCGTAATCGAACCTCTCGGCGTTCACCCTCTCCGCTCCCCGAGACCCTTGGAGCAACCCGCAATCGATTAGTATTTTAAACGGCTTGCCGGATGTCGGGATCTCAAGCAAGAAGTTTGCTCCGGTTACCGATTCAACTCCTCCCCAGCATGTCAGGACGGGTTTATTCATACAGCGCTTTATTTTTCCCCACAAGTCCCGCACATATTCCCCCCACTATATCCGAAATCAAATCTCCCAAAGTATCCATGGGATATTTTGAGGACCAGAGCACAATCTTGAATCCGTATTCAAACGCTTCCCAGACTATTCCCACAGACAAGGCGGAAAGAAGACACAGCAGGAAAACTTCTTTTACTGAAGGAATCCTTTTGGGAAATAATCCCGAAGCAAAACAAAGCCATAATCCTAATATGGAAATAGCCATGGCTCCCACGATATGAGTGACATGATCACTCCCGGAATCGGTCCAATATAAATAAAAAAATGTGGAAATTGCGTGGAACCCTACAAGAAGAATGATGAGAAAGAGGCTGATGAAAAGAAGTTTTGCTCGCATTGGGTAAGTATAACAAAAAAATTCTTCTAAGAAGAATTTTTTTGTTAGGGCTATTTTCAGTATGCCTAGTCTTAAGACTAGGTGGGTGCCCGCAGAGTTAACCCAAAGGTTAAAACGATATAAGACTCCCTGAAAAATGTTTGCTAGATAATACCTCCAATAGCCCTGCGGCCATTATACTCCCTACTCCAAAATACCGTCAATGTTGACGTCGTAGAGAATTGCTTCTTGAACTAATTTGTAGTTAATCATCTCATCTTTCTTAAACCAGAGATCGATTTCTTTTGCCGAATCTTCGACTGAACCTGATGCGTGAACCAAATTTCTAATAGACCGATTATCACCATCAGACATTGCATAGGAATCAAGCACAAAGTCTCCTCGAATGGTACCGACGTCAGAGGTTAATGGTTCTGTTCCGCCTACGAGTTTGCGTACAAGTTTTACGGCATGTGCTCCTTCCCAAACCATGGCTACAACTGGACCGCTGGTCATAAAGCTAATCAAATTCTTAAGTACTCTATCTGTTACTTCAAAAGGATCCTCTGTCCATGGAACCAATCCTTTGGCTTTGTAGCTTGCAATGGTCTTTTCCCCAGTAATCCTCCTCCATTCTGGATCAAGGGTGTAGTGCTTCTCTATGTGTTCCTGATCTACGACAACCATCTTCATTCCTACTAACTTCAATCCCACCTTTTCAAATCGTCCGATGATTTCTCCAATAAGAGATCTCTGTACCCCATCCGGCTTTACCGCAACAAACGTTCGTTCTTTTTTTGGATGCATATTAATTAAATTAGAAGCAGAGTATACCAGAAGTTAACGGGTCAGGACAATGTGTCCGTCTTCGGTAATAGCCACCGTATGTTCAAAATGCGCACTGCGTGATCCGTCTCTGGTTTTAATGGTGTATCCGTCTTTTGCTACCTTGATCCCCGCCTTCCCAACGTTGACCATGGGTTCGATGGCAATGACCATTCCCGGCAATAATTCCTCCTCCACTCCTCGAATACCGAAGTTTGGTACAAACGGATCTTCGTGCACTGCATGTCCCACTCCGTGTCCAGCAAGATCTTCTGCTAAAGTAAACCCGGTTGGTTCCACCACTTCTGAAATAGCCGCTCCGATATCTCCAATGTGATTACCGGGTACAGCTTCTCTGATTCCGGCTTCCAATGCTTCTTCCGTAATCTTCAATAAAGTTTTAGATTCATCGTCTATTGTACCGACAGCCACCGTAATAGCAGCGTCGGTAATCAAACCTTTGTGTATTAACCCGAGATCGATCGAAACAATATCCCCATCGTTTAAAATTCGTGCGGCTTCGTTTGGAATACCGTGCACTATTTCATCATTAATCGAAACACAAAGTGATGCCGGGAATGGACGATGTGCTCCCGCGGGAGTATATCCAAGGAACGCAGACTTGTCTCCGTGAGCTTTGATAAGTCTCAACGCTTCTTCTTCAAGAATGAGAGTGGACATTCCGGGTTCAATCATTTCTTTTAAGGCGCGCAAAATCTCCGAGTGTCTTTTGCCACCTTCGATCATAATTTCTATTTCTTCTTTGGTTTTATAGCGAATCATAGATACAGCTCTATCTTTTCGAGCACTTCTTTGAATACGGTTTCAGGGTCCGGTTCACCGTTGATTTCAATTACTTTTCCCACCGACCTAAAGTATTCGAGAGCGGGCATGGTTTCGGCGTCGTAATGGTCAAACCTGTTTTTCAGTTTGTCGCCCTTGTCATCCTCCCTGCCACCAATCGCTCTTCGTTTCTCGAGACGGTCTGTCACATTTTTTTCAGAGACATCAAGGTAGATTACTTTGTAATCTCTGCCAATCCATGTGTTGATGTCATGGAACAACTGCGCTTCCGCCACTTTTCTTCCCACCCCTTCGAATATCTGTCCCTCGTTGTCTTTCAATTCAAACAAAGACTTCTCAAAGAGGTACGAGGCAAACCAAAATGGAGTAAGCCCTCCAGCATTAGATACTTCGGCAATTTTCTTTCCGAGCAGAGTATCCATAGCTGCAATTCTTCTTACTTCGGATCCGGTGGAAAAGATCGGGAAACCGGTGTGTTTAGACAAGAATTCAGACTGTACCCCCTTCCCGGCACCAGGACGGCCCATGAACACAAAAAGATGTGATGTAGACATGCATCTACTCTACCACAAACATTTTTAGTATTCCCGAGCTGAAACCTGCGCGTCTATCTTCTTCAAGAGATCAATAACTACTGAAACAACGATAAGGAGAGCTGTTCCTCCGATAGCCAGAGACTGGATACCAGTTAATCCGCGAACAATGAGAGGCAAGACTGCAATACCGCCAAGGAAGAGCGCTCCAACGAGGGTAAGGCGGGTAAGGATGTTTGAGAGGTATTCAGCGGTAGGCTGTCCGGGGCGAATGCCGGGGATAAAGGCACCGGATTTCTGGAGGTTCTGGGAGATCTGGTCTGGATCAAAGGTAATGGCGGTGTAGACGTAAGTAAACGCTACAACCAAGATAAAGTATGCGGCACCGTAGAACCACTGGTTTGCCCAAATACCGAGAAGGGTTGTGGCAAAGCTTTTCACACTAACCGAAGCCGAGTTAGCCAAGAACTGCAGAATAACCTGAGGGAACAAGAGAATAGAAAGAGCGAAGATGATAGGCATCACTCCGGATTGATTCACTCGAAGAGGAAGGTATGTCGAACCTCCGCCCACGGTTCCCTGTCCGCGGATTTGTTTAGCATAGGTAACAGGAACCGGACGTTCTCCTTCGGAGACAATGACCACGCCGAGAATCACAAGGATAATGGCAACCAACGCCGCAATGTATATTGGAAGTTTGGAGGGATCGTATGTGAAGAAAAGCTGTCCGATGGTTGCGGGCAAACGCGAAACGATACCGGCAAAGATAATGAGGGAAATTCCGTTTCCAACTCCGTATTCGGAGATGAGTTCTCCGATCCAGACGACCAAGAGAGATCCGGCTGTGACAATCAAGAGATCAACAACTAAAGTTGTAAAGGAAAGCGGAGGAAGGGCTCCTTGTTTCTGGAAAAGCGTAATGAAAGCGTAACCCTGTAGGAGTGCCAAAGGAACGGTCAGCATGCGGGAGTATTGGGCAAAGCGTCGGCGTCCGGCATCCCCTTCTTCCTGATACATGGCTTTGATCTTTGGAACCATGACGGTCAACAACTGCATAATAATCGAAGCTGTGATGTATGGGCTCACCCCGAGCATGATAATGGAAAGGCTCGAAAGACCTCCTCCGGAGAACACATTCAAAAGTGAGAGGAGCTGGTTACCGGAGAAGAGGCTCTGCAATCGCGCGGGATCGACTCCGGGAATTGGAATAACTGCAAGGATTCGGGTAATAACAAGGAAACCGAGGGTCGCAAGGATCCTGGTTCTGAGAAATGCATCTCCGAACACGAGGCTGAGCTTTTGTGTAAACGCTTTCATGTTATTTTATATTTCCTCCTGCTTTCTCTATGGCTGCTTTGGCTGTTTCCGAAACGAGTACTCCTTCGAAAGTTAATTTCTTTGTAAGGGTTCCTGTTCCAAGAATCTTAATGATGGTTGCTTTGCCGTTCTTAACGTCAATAAGCTTCTTAGACATGATAGCATCGATATTCACTGTTTCCCCTGCGTTGAAGTGAGCTTCAAGCACATTCAAGTTAATGGCAGTAGCTTTAGTCTGATATGACTTGAAAGGAGAAACTCCTCGTCCGCGAAGTTTTGGAAAACGCTTGATGAAGTCTCGGAGTTCTGGTCTCTTCTTGCGTCCAGATCGGGCATTTTGTCCCTTGGTTCCCTTTCCTGAAGTTTTACCACGAGTACCGCCGCGTCCCACCTGCTGAGATGTGATTCGCTTTGTTTTTGCTTTAAGAGTGTGGAGTTGCATGGTAGTAAATATTATTTAGACTTCTTGATCTTTGTTCTCTTCAATTGTTCAAGAGCTGCAATGGCAACGTATGCGTTGTTGATGTTGTTTTTTGATCGGGAAAGGAGTTTTGCTGACACTTCGCGCATGCCGGCGAGTTCGAGAACGGTTCGAACAGATGATCCGGCCAAGATACCTTTTCCGGGAGCTGGCATGATTTTTACCCGTGATGCTGCAAACTTTGCATCGATTTCGTGAGGAACAGACATTCCTTTGGTGAGGTTGATGGTGATCATATTCTTCTTGGCATCGCGGAATGCTTTATCGATAGCGAGAGGAGTGTCTGTAGCCTTACCCTGTCCAACTCCAACCATGCCCTTTCGGTTTCCTGCCACGACACAGACTGAGAAAGCGAATCGGCGGCCTCCTGAGGTCACACGAACCACTCGTCTGAGGGAGACGATCTTCTGGTCGAATTCAGGCTTCTGGCGGCCTTCTCGTCGAGGTCCTCGACGGTTTGAGGGGCGGCGTCCGCCGCGGTCATTGTTTCTGTCGCCTCTCTGAGGACGAGCGTCTTGAAGAGCCGCTTCAACAACTGGAGCGTCCGCGGGAATCATATCTGGTGTAGTTTTTGTATCGTCCATAATCATTAAAATGTAAGTCCGGCTGCTCTGGCTGCATCTGCGAGCACCTTAATCTTTCCCGTGTAAATGTATCCTCCGCGATCGAACACAACTTTCTCGATCTTCTTTGCAGTTGCAGCCTTGGCAATTTCAGTTCCAACCTTGGTGGCATCAGTTCCCTTTGCAGCTCCGATAGTTACTCCGTTTTCATCATCGATGAGCTGAACATACAGAGCGGTATTCGATTTGAATACAGAAAGACGAGGTCGTTCCGAAGTACCCGCCACCATGGTGCGGATTTTCTTGTGGTTTCTGTTTCGTTTTTCTGAAGAGGTAGCCATATAGTTTTATTATGCGGATTTCTTTCCCTGCTTTCGTTTAATCACTTCGTCTGAATAGCGCATTCCCTTACCCTTGTATGGTTCTGGCTTCTTCAAAGCGCGGATCTTTGCAGCGAATTCTCCCACTTCTTCTTTGTTGATGCCAGAGACAGTGATGTTGTTTTTCTCTGCAGTTACCTTAAGAGAAGATGGAATTGCGACGTTGACTGGGTGAGAGAATCCGAGAGCGAACACAATCTCACTTCCCTTCACTTCTGATTTGTATCCGATACCTTCGAGGATAAGTTTCTTTTCAAAAGGCTTGTTTACGCCGCTGACCATGTTCTTCAAGTGTGAGGCGTATGTACCCCAGAGAGCTCGAGATTCGAGAGTTTCTCTTTTTGGAGCAAGAGTTACTTCGCGTCCGTTGATGGTGACTTCAATAATAGGATTAAATGATTTTGAAAGTTCTCCCAATGGTCCTTTGACCAACACTGAACCCGCTGAGATGGTGACATCTGTTTTTTCAGGAAGAGCGATTACTTGTTTTCCGATTCGTGACATAAAAATATTGTTTTACCAGATAGTGAAGAGAGCTTCTCCACCGAGTTTTTCTTTTCGTGCATCTCGTCCGCTCATGATTCCTTTAGGTGTTGAAAGGATAAGTGCGCCGTATCCGGACTTTACCAAACGGATTTCAGAAGATTTCTTGTATACGCGCTTTGAAGTCTTTGAAATTCTTTGAACTCCCTTCACTTTAGGAATGCGATTTTCAAGGATGAGGGTGATGACGAGGGTTGGTTTGCCGCTGACCATCTTCATCTGAGCACCTTTGATGAAACCTTCTTTCGTAAGAACGGTGGTGATGTTTTCCTTCATCTTTGAGTAAGGCACGGTAACAGTATCTCGGCCGGCGTTGCCTGCATTCTTGATAGCTATGATCATGTTACCGAGTACGTCCATTGTGTTTATTTATATGTGAATTACCAAGAAGATTTCTTAATACCCGGGATCTTGCCTTCGTTGGCGAGCTCTCTAAAGCAAATACGGCAGAGGTCAAAGTCTCGCATGTATCCTCGTCCGCGGCCGCATTTGAAGCAGCGATTAGTAGCCCGAGTGCTGAACTTAGGCGTCTTTTTGGATCTTGCGATTACTGATGTTTTTGCCATTTGAAATAAAAAGGCTCGAAAGCCGTTCCGTAGAGCTTATCAAGAGAGGGGTGGGTTGTCAAATGAAGGTAGAAGTGCAAATATAGCCCCAGAACCCTCTACCACGGAGCCTCATGTTTGTCACCAAAAAGACCTACACAGTCTATCGAAATCCCCGTGACAATGCAGCTCTCGGAATGGTCAACGAATTCCGAAGGAAAGGAATCACAATCAGCCTAGTCCCCGTATTTGGTCTTCCCAAGCCTTACATGTGGACCGAAGGCAGAAAAGCTGAAGGACTCATGGAAATCCGTACGATTCTACATGGATTGCTAGCACCTACCTCACATCACTCTTTGTGATATGGGGTATTTTTATTAAAAAACTGACGGTTATACCGCCAGTCGAGGAGAACAGAAGCTCATATATTGCTGCAAAATTCTCGCGAGCAATGAATCTTGAAGCACTCCTTGAAGAGTCTCTGGGATCTCGTAATCAGAGCCGGCTTCCATACTTTCACAAAGCTCTCGGAATGCTTGTCTGACCCGAATCTCTTGAGCTTCTGTCGTACAAGCGAAAACCATCTCCTCCCAATCAATACCGTCGTTCATAAATCTCCCGGAAAGAGTGTTGTTTCCTAAATCAAAACTACCCCTTTCGGAGTAGTTTTGCAAATATTATTTCTTGAAAGGAAAACCGAGATGTGTGAGGAACGTCTGCACTTCTTTCTTAGACTTTGCAGTCGTCACAACTGTAATTGCCATTCCGAAGACATCTTTCAACTCTTCATCAGCTGTTTCAGGGAAAATGGTGTGTTCTTTAATACCAAGAGTATAGTTACCCATCTCATCTGCCGCTTCGATAGAAATACCGCGGAAGTCTTTGGTACGAGGAAGTGAAATGTGTACCAACTTATCGAGGAAATCGTACATTCGCTGTCCGCGAAGGGTAACCTGGTATCCAACGAGATCCCCTTCTCTTGATTTAAAGTTAGCGATAGCGACCTTGGCGTTTCGAGGAGCAGCTTTCTGTCCAGTGATCTTGGCAAGTCTGTCTTCGATCAACTTAATCTTGTTCTTGTCTTTAACTGAACCGACTCCAACTGAAACAACCACCTTCTTGATTCGAGGAGACTGCATGACATTTGTATAGCCTTCAGTGGCTTTCATGGGTTCAAATGCTTTCTGTGTTTTTGTTTTGAGAGTGTCCATAGTGGTATATAAATGCTATTCGAAGCTTGCGCCTGATTTCTTTGAAATGCGAACCATCTTTTCTCCAACCATTTTCATTCCCACACGTGTAGGTTTCTTGGTTTTTGGATCAATGAGTGCAACATTCGAAACATCCATTGGGTGGGATTTTTCAACGATGCTCCCCTTCTTTCCCTGGGTTGGCTTGCGGTGGATTTTACGGATGTTCATGCCTTCAACAATAACCTTCATTTCTTTTGGAAATGCGCGAAGAACTTTAGCTGTTTTGCCTTTGTCTTTTCCAGAGAGGATATATACTGTGTCGTTTTTCTTGATATTCATATAATTTATACGACTTCAGGGGCCAATGAAATAATCTTCTGGAAACCTTTTTCACCGATTTCTCGAGGAATGGGACCGAAGACGCGTCCTGCCTGAGGTTCTTTCTTAGCTTTGTCCAAGATAACAACTGCATTTTCGTCGAATCGAACGTACGAGCCGTCTGCACGGTGGAAAGGAGCACGGGTTCGAACGACCACTGCATACAAGATGTCCTTCTTCTTAACCACTTTTCGAGGTTCTGCCTTCTGCACTGAGAGAACAACGATATCTCCAATGATGGCCCAGCGCTTCTTTGAAGCTCCGAGTACTTTGAAGACGCGTCCGATCTTTCCTCCGGAGTTGTCTGCTATTTGTACGATGGATTGTGGTTGGACCATTGGAGTTGAATGACTACACTATCATAAAGTGCTTATCTTTTGAAATAGGGCGGGTTTCGATGATTTCAACCTTGTCCCCTATCTTCTTTGTATTGCCTGCATCGTGCGCCTTGAATTTCTTCTTGTGCTTGATGAACTTGCCGTATTTAGGGTGCTTTTCGTATCGTTCGACGAGTACGACAACTGTATCCTTCATCTTGTCTGAGACGACGGTTCCCTGGAATACTTTCTTTTTGTGATTAATTTCGGTCATGGTATTTATTTATGTTTGGTGAGCTCTGTCATGATGCGGGCAATGTCTTTCTTCATGATTGAAGTAGACTTGGTATTTTTTGAAGCCTTGCCTCCAAAACGAGATTCACGAAGAGTAATTCTCTTTTCAACAAGAGCTTTCTTCAAATCTGCAACCGGCGTATTTGTATAGGAAGTTTTTTTCATAATGATTACATTCTAGCGACGATCTTGGTTTTCACCGGAAGTTTGGTACCGGCTTTTCGAAGGGCTTCCTTTGCGACAGCTTCAGGAACTCCGTCTACTTCAAAAAGAATTCTTCCAGCACGAACTGCGGCAACGTATCCTTCGAGATCTCCCTTACCCTTTCCAAGCTTCACTTCCGCAGGCTTTTTGGTGAATGGCATGTCTGGGAAAATACGAATCCACAAACGTCCAGATTTTCCGATTGATCTCGAAAGCACCTTTCGGGCAGCTTCAATTTGGTTTGATCTTATTCTCTGAGGAGCCATAGCTTTCAATCCGAAAGAACCGAACGCAACTGTTATTCCTCGGGTATCAGCACCAACCTTCAGAGGATTTTTCCTCATCGTGTGCCATTTTCGGAATTTAACTTTTTTAGGGAATAACATACGCGTTTAATTATTGTTTCTGGATCTGAGCATCCTTTTCAAAGATATCTCCTCGATATACCCACACCTTCACTCCAATAGATCCATATGGCATGTTTGCCTTGGTGGAGCAGTAATCTACATCGGCACGGAAAGTCTGCAAAGGAATTCGTCCAAGCTTTCGATCTTCGGTTCGGGACATGGTAGCTCCTCCAAGGCGTCCTGCCAAGAAGACGCGAACTCCGAGAACGTCTCGGTTTGCCATAACTTTTTCCATAGTGGATTTGGCAACGCGGCGGAAAGGCATGCGTTTTTCGAGTCCTTCAACAACCATCTGGGCAACAATCGCCGCATTTGATTCAGGAGATTTGATTTCCTTAATATCCAATTTCAATTCAACCTTTGGATTCAAAAGTTTGTGTTTTTCGAGGAGTTTCTTGAGTTCAAGACGGAGTTTTTCTGAACCATCTCCTTGGCGACCGATGATCATACCTGGGCGGGAGCTAGACATAATAACGCGAACGGCCTTTTCGCTTCGTTCGATTTCAATATCTGCTACGTAAAAACCTTTCATCTTTTTTTCAAGGTATTTTCGGATCAAGATGTCTCCACGGAGGTTTTCCTGGTACTTGCCCTTAGGAGAAAACCATCGAGATTTCCAATCTCTGAGGATGCCGAGGCGGTGTGAATATGGATGAACTGTATGTGTCATATAAATTATTTGGTCTTCTTAGACTTCTTTACCTTAGGAATGACTTCCGCAAGCACAATGTTAACGTGTGAAGTTCTCTTTCGCATAACGAATGCTCGTCCTCGGGACATTGGAAGGCGGCGGTAAAGGATTTTACCTCCATCAACTGCAATCTCCTTTACAACGAGGTTTTCCAAAGGGATTGAAAGGTTCTTTGCGTTTGCCACTGCTGATTCAAGAAGCTTCTTTAAAGGTTCCGAAGATCGTTTGGCAACAAAAGAAAGGGTGATGATGGCATCTTCCACCTTCTTTCCGCGCACCATATCGGCCACAATACGGACCTTGCGGGGAGACTGTCTATAATTTGAAAGTGTTGCTTTAGCTTCGGCCATATAAATTATTTTTTAGCGTCTGAGCCTTTTGCGGCCTTAGCAGCTGAGAGTTCGGCTTCCTTCTTCTTCATTTCGAGGTCTTTCTGCATCTTACCTCCGTGTTTGATGAACTTCCTGGTAAGGGAGAATTCACCCAATCGGTGTCCGATCATGTCTTCGGTAATGAATACCTCGACATGGTCCTTACCATTGTGCACGCCGAAGGTAAAACCGATCATCTCGGGAGCAATCTGCGAAGCCCGGGCCCAAGTCTTAATAACGCCGGTGGTTCCGGGTTTCTTTCCTTCGATTTTCTTCATTACTCGAGGGTCGACGTATGGGCCTTTTTTGGCTGAGCGTGTCATATAAGAAAAGTAAAAGCTCCGAGAGAGCTTCGAGATATAGTATAGAAATGAGGGAGGAATGTCAAACTTACTTTTTGTACAAACGAAAACCCCACGAAAACCGATGAGGTAATCGTGGGGCAATGCCCCGGTGGAGCCTGCCGCCTAGGCGGACTTGCGCTTCTTCCCCTGCTTCTTCTCCACAACCTGACGCCTGGCTGCGCTACTGGCACGGATCTGCGTCCGGGTGCCACGACGCTTACGCCGATGAACAGGAGCAGTGTCCAGCGAAACCTTGTTGGCCTGGGCGGGTGGCTGGTAGCCAACCCGAGAAACCAACTCACAGTTCGCTTCGCCGACCTTGTTGTCCAGATCATAGGAATATTCCCCCACGAGACGGACAATCCAGGTCTGTCCGACTTCCGGCTGCGGTCCGGCCTTTGTGGGTCGGAGCGTTGCGAGAATCCCGAGGATGTTCACGTAGGCGATCACTTCGACGCCCGAACGGACAAACGTAACCGACACCTTGAAGGGCTTCTCGTCCTTGAAACGTCCCTTCGAAATCATCGGGGTCACGGGCTTTGTCGCGACGACCTTGCTCGGCTTCTTGATCCGCGGCTCCTCCTTCTTCGCTGGCGGAGCCGCGAGAATCGGAACTGGAGCCTTGATCGAGGCGGGCTTGGGTGCGGGCTTCTTGATCGGGGTCAACTCGTGCACGTCGACAGTGATGAGCTGGAAGTTCGGCGTGTTGACGATCCTGAGCCGCTCGATTCCGCGACACCGTTGTCCCTCCACAGGCTGGAGCGTCGTGTAGTCATCCAGGATGAACACGAAATCCACTCCATCCTTCTGCTCTTCCATCTTGAGCTGGGGACCACCCTTTGAAAGGTTGGTCTTCATCTGGAAAACGAAGTCGCGCATGTCGGCACCTTGCCCTATTGGGCGGTTATGCTGCAAGAAAACAAGAACTGCAAACGTGGTACTGGGTTAATACTATCACATAATTAAACTATTGTCAATATATGAAAAAGGCCGGGGTCAAGGACTCCAGCCGTCAAATTCACTAACTAATGACGCTGATCCCGCCATGATAGAGGGTCAGAATCTGAATTTCACTCCTGTGCACATTCAAACGATGCCGAGGATTCGAGAAGCGAATCACCGCATGAGGCGGACGCCTCCTCGTTCCAGCAAAGTGGTACTCCTCCACGCTATAAATGCGATCCCCTGGCGTTGGATGGTCTGGGTCGGACAACCTATCCCCGAGCACTTCCTTGATATGGTCGTCAACGAAGTGCCCCGATGCATCCCGATCAAAAATGATGATGGGTTCATCGGCGTGGGAAAATCCGCACTTTCGCTTGAGCAGGCTTGTGATGGCATACCCATCGAGCACGAGCTCCCGCATGAAGTAACCAATATCCACGCTTGGAAGCTTTGTCACAGCCACGGGATCGGACAGGGCGCTTTTCCGCAGCCAGTTATTGCAACCGGAACTGCAAGAAAATGTCCAGTAGATTCTTGGATGACTGATGAGAGTTTTGTCTCGGACTTCGTGCGAATACATGAATCGGTCCTCAAATCGGGTGATACTCAGCTGAGTGAGTCTGATAAAATAGTAGCAGGTAAATTGAAGAGTGTCAATTTTTGATTTTTACGATACAAAAAAAGACCGAGAACATTTCTCGGTCTGGACCCAGTACAGTCCCTGGCTGTACTTAACGAGCTACCGCCTTGTGACGCCGACGCTCCTGAATCCACTGAGGCACTAGTGCCATCATGTGGTCTGGGAGATTGTCGAATGCCACTCGGACCATTCCCACACTGCGGATGTCGCAGTTGTGGAGCGGGTCCGACACCTCCTTGTCTTCCCCTTCCTTGACGAGCGTATTCAGGACGAACCTGCCGCCGTTCAGGTCGAGACTTGGAGTTGCAATCGAGGGCTCGACTGGTCGGTAGCACCAAATGAAGATGTGCCGCGGCACGCCTTGATTCAGTTCGCTGGTGGCTGGGACTGCGTCGTTGAGACTGATCTCGACGCACCAGGCCTTGCCGCCCGCCTTCTTCTCCTTGGCCTTCTCGGGATCGCCGACGAAGGGATCGAGGAGTTCCTTGCGCTGTTCGAGAGCGACTTCCAGCTTGTCATACTCGTAGATGAGCATGATCTGGCGGTCCTTGCGATGCGCGCGGTTGAGGCGGAAGCCGTAGTTACCAAGCATGCTCTCGAGGTCGATCATGTCGACGGGGTGGTTCAGGCGAACGAGACGCACGGTATTTCTCCTATCTAGGGATGACTGGGAACGATCTGCTTCTGGGGTAATACTAGCACGATGATAGGTAAATGTCAAGTAACGAACCTGACTGTACTAGCTATGAAATTGGTGACCACAATTGTTCAGAAAGACCCAATTCGAGAACCTTACGGAATTCAAAACGGGGAATATTAGAGGTAGGGACATCCTGGGGGTTGGGTCCCCCATTCAAGAGCGAGTTGGTTGCCGTGTCGTAATACCATTCAGGGAATTGTGGCAATGTGCCATGAGCTGCTAATGCAATAGGATCTTCATCAAGGGAAATATTTTTAGCTTCAGCTTCTTGAAGCCTGATAAGTACAATGAGCGAACGTAGGTCTGGACGTTTTTTCCCCGTGAGAATATTTATATGGCCAGTGGTTAAGCGAATAGCAACAACATCAAAATTACCTCCTAGATTTGAACGCAAGAACCCGGCAATACTTGGATTATCGGACTCGATAATCATACATTTAAGTTTTACTCCTCTTTGGTATACGAAAAATTCTTCGGCCTTGCCGCTTTGTCGTTTTTCTTGAACTTCTTGAGGCATTTCAAAAGTACGTTTTTCTTCCTCAATACACACAGCCTCGAAAATGGGCAGTACAAGATCGATAATTTTCTGCTGGTCCTTCGGATATGTTTTGTTTAGAGTTCCAATAAGACCGGAGATACCGAAAGCTCTATCAAGAGAATCCAGGGAAATAGTTCCTTTTCCATAGAAGTCACATCTCTCAGCGAGTTGGATAAGCTTATGCAACGCAGGATTACTTCGCACGCCTAAATACTCCGCAATTAAACCAGATGCTGTAGTCTGCAAAGATCGAGTATGGTGATCGAACGCTCCCTTTCCAATATCAATCAATATGATCCCCTTTTTTGCTAATGTTTCCTCACTCTCTCCTTCGGGCAACCGGGGAAGCAACATATAATCAGCATCTTTAATACCTGGAAAAAACTTCTCGCCGAAGCGCTTGAGGATCATAATGGCAATTATGGTGTCAGTCTGTGGTCTCGTCGGTAATGCAATACTTTTAACAGATCTCGGTTCGCTCGATGGAAAAATAATTGCGTACAATGAATTTCTCAAATCTTCATCCGAGTTAACACCGATTCCACTGAGTGCAGACTCCTTGTCAGTACTCTTTCCAAATAAGGTAACATGTGCAGGTGGTACTTCGAGATTAATTTGGGCATACTCCTGCAATCTGGTTACGAAATCTTTAATTTCCGGAACATCTACCATTTGAATAATGGTTTCTCTTTTTTCTTTTCCGGTTTTCGAAGAATAATTTTTGAGAAGATGATAGAACTCATCCTTTGCTTCAATATTCCAATTAATACTTTCTGCTATTGATTTTACTTGGTGTAGAGCTTCCTCTTTTGGAATTCCTTTGGATTCGAAATGGGTCGATAATTTAGCTCCGACAGAATAACCTATGAGAGTAATGTGAAGTTCTTCCTTTTTTAAAAAATGGCTCTTTTGAGCATATGTAACAACATATTCTGGAATCTGCAACGATTCTGCAGATAAAGAGAGGAGAATGGAAAATTTACTCTCGTTGATTATGATTCGTTCGAATTTCAGGTTCATTATTGTTCAGTATACAACAAATCTCCCCGCTTTCGCGGGGAGATTGCCTATTCGGGTATTATCTAGCTATACCAGAATTAGTTGTGATCGTGATGCTTGTCGCTCATCTCGCCTCGAAGACGTTCGATGAAACGGGATGCTGCATCCTGTCCGCCAAGACCGAATGAAAGTCCGAGGGCAAGAGAGATAGCAATAACGATACCGGTGAAGAGAGTCTGTGAGAATGCTGCTGCGATACCGAGCTGCGAAAGCGCAACCAAGATAGCAAAGATCCAAACTGCCCATTTCGAAAGCGAACCTGCGAAATTTGCTGAATGAACTCCTGCTGTTCTTGCAGCAGTAACCACTACTCGTTCGATGATGTCCCCTACTACACCTCCGATGAGAAGGATAAGAGCGGCGACAATAACACGAGGAAGGTACGCGATGACCACTTCCTGGAGGAAGAGGTTAACCTGTGTAAGACCGAGAAGATCAAATACAGGAATAAGAACTACCAAGATAACAAACCATTTGACCAAACCACCGATGAACGCACCTGCATCGAGGTTGATTCCACCTCGGCGAAGGAACGAGTCAAATCCTGCACGTCGGAGCGCTTCATCAACGCGGAGCGAACGGAAGATCTGCCAGATAGCGCGGCCCAAGAGAGAACCGATAAGCCATCCGAGAATAAGGATAATGATCGCAATGATCAGGTTTGGGACAAAGTTCACAACTCCGATCCAGAGGTTCTGGAACGAAAGAGCCAACACTTCTCCCCAATTGTTAAGCAACATGTGTTACAAAAATGGTGTGCGAATGCACTTATTGGTAATGTACCTCTTTAGGGTAACGAATATAGTATACACCTTGTTCTTCCTTTCCAGGCAAGGGTGTGGATAGTTATACCCCCAGTTTGTTCACAATTTTAATATGATTGAAATCGAGAATGTCTCTGATCAGCTTGTCATACAATCCGTATCTATACTGAAAATCCGCCGTTTCAAAGGAGGCATACCGAAGCTCTCTTCCGAGTTCTGCTTCCATGCTCTGAATAGCTGAGACGAGTACGCCTTTTTTAATATGATCCCCCACAACCAACAGATCGACGCGCGCTTCTGAATCATGCAGAAACACTCCCGAGAGAAGAATCATCTTGATAACACCTGCCCGAGCGATCTTTTTAATAATTTCCTTGTCTGTCAGAGGACTGGCGTCGATAAGAAAGTGTTCGATAGCGGTCAAATATGGATAACTTTTATTTAACACATACCCCTTAGCCATCTTTTTAACTAGTCCGGCTACCGCAAGGTTTCTTAATTCTCTCGAAACAGTTGGTCTCTTCTCTTGGGTTCGGTCTGATACGGTCTGGGCATCAAAAGCAGCTTCTGGATTAAAAACAAAGAGGCGCATGACCTTTACCTTGGCCACTCCTCCGAATATATGGGAAACGGATTTCATCTGGCCATTCTACACATATACCCCTGTCTGCGCCAGCGCAACAAAAAACCGCCCGGAGGCGGTTTCATGTGTGAAACAGGGAGATTACTTAAATGTAACCTTTCCTCCAGCTTCTTCAATTTTCTTTTTGAGTTCTTCTGCTTCTTCTTTCTTCATGTCTGCTTTGAGCATAGAAGGAGCTGCATCAACGAGGTCTTTTGCTTCCTTGAGACCAAGTCCGAGAACTTCCTTCACCACTTTGATGACGGCGATCTTCTGCGCACCTCCGTCTGTAAGTTCAACGCCCATGCTTGATTTAGCTTCTTCGGCTTCACCGGCTCCTGCTGCAGGACCTGCGGCTGCAACTGCTGTTGCTGAAACTCCGAATTTCTCTTCGAAGATCTTAACGAGTTCGTTGAGGTCGAGTACTGACATCTCTTCGATTTCTTTTACGATCTTTGCAAACTTTGCGGGAACCGCTACGTCTGCTTTCTGTGCTTCGTCCATTGTATTAATGTTAATTGATTAAGATTTCTTTGCTGCTATCTGTCCGAGCGCGATAGCGAAACGCTGTATTGGAGAATTGATGATATTCACGAACATTCCTCGAAGAACCGGCGTGGTTGGGATGGTGGCGATGCCTTCCATCTCAGATTTTGTCATATATCTTCCTTCAAACATTCCTCCAAGGATCTTTAATCCTTCGGGGAATTTTTTCTGGAATCCATATACACCTCGAGCCGGAGCGATGAGGTCTTCAGACCACGCAAGCGCGAGTTCTCCGGTGAGTTCAGGCTGTACACCTTCGAACTTATCACCGAGGATACGTTTGGTTAAAGATTTCTTGGCAACTGAATATGAAACTCCCTCATTCTTGAGAGATTTTCGCATTGCTGTAGCTTCGGAAACTTTAAGACCGTGGAAGTTGACGAAGACCAATGATTTCGCGTCTTTGAGAGCTGCACTGAGCTTATCTACAATTGCTTCCTTCTTGGCTTTGGATATTGCCATGCTGTTAATGGTTAACGAACAAAATAGACCCGTATAAGGCCTCGACTTCCAATATGTAAATGGAGTGAGAGAGATCTCGGGAGGACTTATGGATGCCTCCTGTCTTAGACCTTACGGGGGTTACTTTACCTTAATTTGTGAAAAATGCAAATAAAAAAAGCCGGGCGCAATCTGCGCTCGACTCAACCTTCACTGTGTATACCCGAAGGTTCTTTTTACGAAGCTAACCTTGTCCGCCGTCGACACATTCTTCAATCGAACGTGTGTTCGGACTTCGATCAGCCTATCTACCAGTCTTTCTCCTTCAAGACATCGATTCAGACCTTGTCGTACAGCCAGGTCGCAGATCTTGGGGGCCAGATACGGATTCTTTAGAAGTGCTTGTCTCGCCAACTTACTGAAAGTTGAGATTTTACACCTTGCCTCCAGTAAATGTAGGAGTTTGTATGCACTTCTTCTTTTCTTTGAATCTACTGGTCTCTGCAGGGTCTGAGCCGATGCCATCGAGCACACCTCGGTGAGAGTATGATCTATTCCTCAGACGATACTCTCACAAGAGAAACATGAAGTCAAAAAAGAATCCCACCTTGCGGCGGGATCTTCTTTATTTCTTTCCAACCTTTCGTCTTCGAACGATAAACTTGTTTGAGTATTTTTTGGATCGGCGAGATTTCTGTCCCTTTCCTGTAGGTTTTCCGTATACGGAGATTGCACGCTTGCGTCCTCGACCCTGTCGTCCTTCTCCTCCTCCGTATGGGTGGTCCACTGGGTTCTGCGCAGTTCCTCGAACTGTTGGGCGAATACCGAGCCATCGGGAACGTCCGGCTTTACCGAGGTTTGTTAATCGGTTTTCATCATTTGAAACTTCTCCGATAGATGCCCATGCATTTTCAGGAACCTTACGAACTTCGCTTGATGGCATCTTGATGTCCACGTATCCCGCATCTTTCGCAGAGACTTCGGCGTAGTTGCCTCCTGAACGAGCTATTTTAGCTCCTCCTTGGTACTTAAGTTCAATATTGTATACAAATGTACCAACGGGGATATTCTTCAAAGGAAGGCGGTTTCCTGGGGTAAGGGCGGCGTTTTCGGAAGCGATAAAGGTATCTCCAACCTGTGCGGATTTGTGGATCAAAATGTATCGTCTTTCTCCATCTTTGTATGCCACGAGTCCGATGAAACCGGAACGGTTTGGATCGTATTCAACGGTTTTAATGGTAAAAGGAATGTTTAATTTATTGTATGTGAAATCGATATCTCGGAAGAGTCTCTTGTGTCCACCTCCTTTGTGTCGAGTGGTAATACGTCCGGTGTTGTTTCGTCCGTTTGCTCGGCGAAAACCACGGGTCAAAGATTTGACGGGTTCGCTCGACGTGATGAATTTCTTGAATTCAACGTGAGAAGTCTGGCGGCTCGATGGCGATGTTGGTTTGTATCTTTTCATGACTATTATATGACGTCGATCGTGTCGCCTTTCTTAAGGTAAATGTATGCTTTCTTTCCACCTCCCTTCACTCCGGCTTTTCCTCGTCGGAATACTTTCTTTGTTGGGATAGCAAGGAGACGAACTCGAAGAGGAGTAACCTTGAATGCATCTCGGATTGAAGCTTTGACAGAATTTTCTGTAGCATTATCTGCAACTTCGAAAACGTAGACGCCTCGTGCATTAGACTGCAACGCCGCCTTTTCGGTAACTCGAGGACGAACAAGTACTGTATCTCGTTTAAGGTTGTGTGTCATGGCAGTTATTTTGTTCGTACTTTACCCGACTTCGATTTGTTAGTAACTGCAGTCTTTGCAGCACCGAATAAATTCTGTCCAGGCAATACTTTGAAAGATTCTTCTGGGTTTTCGATGATCACAAACTTGTGCTGGAGAAGAGTAAGAGGATGAAGGTTTCGTGCTTCGAGTACTTCCATGTTTCCAAGGTTAGACATGGATCGTTCAACTGAAGTGTTTTTTGTTGAAAGGGCAACCACCGCTGCATTTTTCTTTTTCTTTGAGATCATTTCAAATCCTTTGATCGAAGCGAGGGTTCCGAATGCAGCAAGAGCTGATTTGGTTTTTGCTTCAGGGAATGCAATTGAGTCCACAAACAACACTTCTCCGTCTCGATATTTTCGGGAAAGGATGGTGAAGAAAGCTTTGGCTTTCATCTTCTTTGAAACTTTGCGGTCAAAGTTCTTTTCGTTTCGTGGTCCGTGAGTTACTCCTCCTCCAACCCAGATAGGTGATCGTGAAGAACCGTGTCGTGCGCGTCCGGTTCCCTTCTGCTGCCAAGGCTTCTTTCCTCCTCCGCGAACGTCTGCACGGTTTTTAGTGTGTGCAACGGTTTTTCGTTTTGCAGACATGAGAGATGTCGCAACCTGATGCACCAAGTCTGAATTCCAAGGAAGTCCAAAGAGCTCGTCACGAAGAGTGACGTTTCCTGATTCCTTTCCTTTGATATCGTAGACTTTTGCTTCCATGTTATTTTTGTTTGATTTCAACAAGAGTGCCTCGGCGTCCTGGAACTGCACCTCGAATCATAATTTCATTCGTTTCAGGAATAATCTTAATAATTCTTTGGTTGGTAACAGTAACACGATCCCCTCCCATTCGGCCAGCCATGCGCATACCCGCCATAACTCGACCTCCCGCTCGTCCGCCTCCTCCAATAGATCCGGGTTCACGTTCAGAGTGTTTCTGTCCGTGTGAACGACGTCCTCCTTTGAAACCGTGTCGCTTCACCACTCCTTGGAAACCTTTTCCTTTTGAAACGGCGGTAACGGTAACCATGTCCCCTTCAGAGAAGATAGAGGTGTCGAGAGTAGATCCAACTTCTGGAGTTGTATCTGCATCTTTTACTCGATATTCCTTGAGGTGAGCATGCTTCGCTCCTTTCATGTGACCCAAGAGGGCTTTAGAAATATTCTTTTCTTTCTTCGTACCGGCTGCCACTTGAACAGCTTTATATCCGTCTCGTGCAGAGTCTCTGACCAAAGTAACGGTAACAGGAGCAGCCTGAAGGACCGTCACAGGAAAGGCTTTTCCTGCTTCATTGAAGACTTGGGTCATATTTACTTTTTTGGCAAGAAGAAATTTCATGTCTGTATCTGTCTCTTATACTAGCTTTACGTCAATGTTTACACCGGAAGGCAAACTAAGGTTTGTGAGAGATTCGATAATCTTTGGTGTGGGATTAACAATATCGATGAGTCTTTTGTGGATTCGCATTTCAAACTGTTCTCGCGCGTTTTTATATACGAATGCCGCTCGGTTCACCGTGTATTTCTTAATCTCCGTTGGCAAAGGAATCGGACCCTGAATTGTCGCATCGTAGCGAAGCGCAGTGTCGATAATCTGCTTAACCGAGACATCGAGGATCTTAGACTCATAGGCACGAACACGGATGCGGAGCATTGAAGATTCTCCTTCTCCGGTCTTTGCTTTGGGGGTCTTTTTAGCTTTGGTCTCTGAAGGTGTCATTGTAAGGTGCTGAGGAAAACTTAGGCGACGATCTTGGTCACAACTCCCGCTCCCACAGTCTTACCTCCTTCTCGGATGGTGAAGCGCTGCTGGTCTTCAATGGCAACTGGGGCTACCAATTTAACTTTGAAGGTAACGGTGTCTCCTGGCATAACCATTTCAACTCCTTCGGCCAAAGTAACTTCTCCGGTAACGTCAGTTGTACGAACGTAGAACTGAGGTTTGTATCCGGTGAAGAATGGAGTGTGGCGTCCGCCTTCTTCTTTCTTCAAGATGTAGACTTCTGCTGTGAATTCAGTGTGAGGAGTAACGGAACCTGGTTTTGCAAGCACCTGTCCTCGGTGGAGGTCTTCTTTCTTAACACCTCGGAGAAGGATTCCGGCGTTGTCTCCGGCTTGTCCCTGCTGAAGCTGCTTGTTGAACATTTCGATACCGGTGATAGTTGTCTTCGAAGTATCTTTGATACCGACGATTTCAACTTCTTCACCAACCTTACAAACACCTCTTTCAATACGTCCGGTTACCACTGTTCCACGACCTTCGATAGAGAAGATATCTTCGATAGGCATGAGGAAAGGCTTGTCGAGTTCACGAACAGGCATTGGAATGTATGTGTCGAGAGCATCTGCAAGTTCAAGGATCTTCTTGGACCATTCGTCTTCGTTTGATGTAGCTTCGAGTGCCTTAAGAGCTGAACCTCGGATAACGGGAGCATTTTCTCCGTCGAAATCGTATTTCTTCAAAAGGTCGCGAACTTCTTCTTCAACGAGGTCGATGAGTTCAACATCAGGAACCATGTCACATTTGTTCAAGAAAACGATGATTTTAGGCACTCCAACCTGCTTAGCAAGGAGAATGTGCTCACGAGTCTGAGGCATAACACCGTCAGTAGCGGCAACCACGAGGACTGCACCGTCCATCTGAGCTGCACCGGTAATCATGTTTTTGATGTAGTCGGCGTGTCCAGGGGCGTCGATGTGAGCGTAGTGACGTGCGTCAGTTTCGTATTCTGAGTGTGAAAGAGAAATCGTAATACCTCGAGCCTTTTCCTCAGGGCTCTTGTCGATATCGTTAACAGACTTAACAGTTGCCATCTTACCCGCGCGGTGAAGCACGTTAAGGATTGCGGCGGTGAGGGTGGTCTTACCGTGGTCAACGTGTCCGATGGTACCTACGTTGACGTGTGGCTTTGATCGATCAAATTCTGCGGCCATAATTTATGTAATAAGTAATGAGTAAATTTAAGTGAGTTCTGAAACGGAGGGAAAGCGCGAGAACACTGTTTCTCTTCGGTTCAGAAGCGAACAAACCGCTTAACAGAGCCTTTTTTATTCGGTCCAATAGAGAAAATCCCTCAAAGAGCCAAATCAAAACGACACGTAATGCGTAACGGCTATCTTAGCAAAGGGCTGGGAATAGTCAAGGCTCGTAAGGATAATAAAAGACCCTCTTCCGAAGAAGGGGTCGAGTTGTACCAATTAGAGCGTCCAGCGAAGCTCTTGCTTGTCGAAAACTACACCCCGCAGGCACCTTACAATGCGCCATTCGATGCCCGCGCTCTTGAGAACCCGGTTTATGTGGTTCGTGTTGTTTCGTAAAGCCACACGCCGCCCCTGCCACACCTTCACGGAAATTCGATTGCCGTGATCGAGGCAGGAAATGATCTCGTCATGTCTCCTTTCGGGAAACAGGCTTCGAATCCGATCGAGAGTTTCCCCTGTCGGATACTTCCCGTCTGAGATATCGCTCATTGAGACACGGAGTGAGAGGGTGGAACGTGAGATTGAACGGATGCAGGTTCGTGGTTGAGTTTCTCAGCTTCCTCGAGAAGCTTTCTGAACTTGAGGTATGCGGCCCGAAGATTCCTTACTCGGGCGGAACTGCTCATCTTCACCCATATCCAGAATGCATCCATCATTTGCTGGCGAATAGCAACCTTTGGACGGATGCGCGCGGTACGTTCCTTCATCAGCTCATGGAACGATTGTGAAGTGAGCACTATGCGTTGCTTCCGAAGAAGGTAAAGAAAAGACTGCGCAAGCTGTCTCTTCAACGACGCGAGGGAAACGAAATCTTCGGGTGACCGCAAATTCCTGCCTTCGAATCCTTCTGCAATTTTCTTTGCATTGAAGACAAAGTTAGGAATCTGGATCTCATCCAGAAGGATGACGTTGTCGATCTCGTCTTGCAGCCTTTTCAAAGCTACTTTTACCTCATTCGCGTGATACTGAGAAGGTGAACTCACATCTCCCTCCATGCAACCAAGGTGATAAATCGTGTGCAGACCGGAGAGGATTATCTATTAAAACAGCCTTAAGTCAATACTAGAGATCTTTAAATACAACTCCTCCGCCAGCCATGATTCTTTGTTTCAAGAATTCTTTCACGGTCATGCCGAGTTCGTCACCTGTCGGTTTGAGAGAGTCGAGAGCAAGAGCGGGTTTAACAACATCTTCTGATGCGCCCGCATCGCTAATCTTATTCAGCATTTCCTGGACGCTGGTGTGGTCCGCATCAATGGAGTTATACATTCCTTCGGGAATACCGAGCTGGTTGCTTAGTTCCAGAGAACCTATTTCATGCAAAGGAGCAATATGAGTATCAATACCCATATGTTCAGCCGTAGGCGACGATATGACAGGTTCGTGAGTGGTAATATCAGGTACACCCCCTACTTTTACATGCACAGGATCCACATGAGGATGAAATGCGGGAGCTTCGTGTACCGGCATGGAAGAAATATTATTCAAATGCATAGGGTTGTGGCTTAGATCTGGAGTAGAAGCAATGTCAGGATGTGAAAATTCTGGCACAGAAACATGTGCACTCGCGTGCGGAACTTCGATTGTTCCGGCCAGCTGATGGAATATCATTCCGGCAACTGCTGAACCTGCAGCACCAAGAACCGCTCCGTAGAGAGAAGATCTTGCAACTTTTTTCCAATTTATTTTAATCCCCGCTTCAGCTTCCAACTCTTTTTTAATTTTCTTAACATCTCCTGATACCATTTCGGCATATGCTTTTAGACGATCAGTTCTTTTTAGTGAGTTTAATTTTTCACGATCAAGAGCATCTGTAATCTTTATTTCTATTGCGTTTCGTAAGGCTACATCTCTTTCTTCGTTGGTTCGCTTTCGTTCGGCGTAATATGATTTACCGAATCCCATAATACCTCCGGTACCTGCTCCCAAAGCCAGCCCCGCACCTAAACCAAGGCTAGCCTGCAAGGCTTTTCTAACTGCGTAACTTGCTCCCATATTTGTTCCTGCTCCAACAAGAATGCTGGGTAAGGCAACTCCCATGATTTCAGTCTTAGCAGTTCGTGCCCATTCTTTTTTGAGCAATGCAAACATGTCTCTCTTTACTTCAGGGGTAGCGTCCGGAGGAGCAAGAAGTTCAACTGCGTTCGTCTGAGCCCGGGTTTCTTCTTCTGGAGATAACTCAGCAGATTCAGATCCTGCGCTATCAAGCAAGGCTTTGTGAACAATATTTTCATCAAAAGCCCCAGGACTGGGGTTCTCTACAACCCCTCCTTTCGAAAACATCCCCGAGAATTTGCCTTTTATTTTAGACCATACACTTTCTTTTTTCTCCTTACTTTGTGATAAAGGTATGAGAGGTTCGGCGTACGGTTCATCGATCTCCTCCATACTTGGCGAGACAGGTATAAGAGTTGTAGGTCGTGGTCCATCGATTTTCTCAAGAAAAAGAATCCTTGCTTCACATCTGTCTATCTCAGCTCTTATTTCTTGTCTAATTTCAGTCTTAACAGAAATAAGAGAATCTTTTTCAGCTTCCTTTAAAAAGTTAACATATTCCCTTAAATCTCGTGGTGACACAGGACCCAATGCTATCTTGGCTCTTACATGGCGAATATAATTTTCCACGGCCTCATCTTCTGAATGAGTCTCTGGTGCAACTTCGGTCTCTTGTGTCATTTCCACTTCCTTATCAGCAAGCACTTCCGGTTTAAGAGGTACTTCAACATCACCTTTTATTTCTGGGTGTTCTGGATTTTGTTCTCCGAATTCAGGGGTTCTCATATGTGACTAATATACCACACGAGGTTTAAGACATCACCTCTTTCATCAGCTTGTATTCTTGACTGAGACGCATTTCAATAATTTCAGCAAGCCCTGGGACTCCAGCCGTCACGGCTGCAATACCTTCTTCGGGGTTTTCACTCTTTAAAGCTGCTTTAAATGCTTCGTATTGTTCGGGAGAAAGATGATCTAAGACGGTGGAGAGAATGACATCATCAAATCTCTTTTCCAGTGTGGCGAGCACGTCTTCCCTTTCTTTTCCTTGGAGGTCTCCGAGGTTTAATTCTTTGAGTAATGCGTCTGTGTTTTGTGTGATCATGGTTATTTTATTATATCGCTGCTCCAGGTTTTACGCCATTTTATCTTTCTGAGTGACAAATTCTCTATATGCTTCAGATGCTCCCGGAAGGGTACTGATTACAAATGCAGCATCTTCTATTTCTGAACGTTCTTTTGTTGATGCTTCATATGACTCCCATGCTTCGAAAAGGTTTCCGAAAAGAGTTGAGTAATTGGGATTCTCACTTCTTAACTCATGTT
Source organism: Parcubacteria group bacterium (assembly GCA_028286805.1). Lineage (GTDB taxonomy): Bacteria > Patescibacteriota > Minisyncoccia > Phycocordibacterales > Zambryskibacteraceae > JAIFWN01. The sequence continues at coordinate 34,997 of JAQBQW010000025.1, forward strand.
CAATAAAACCAATATCCATTTTAAATAGAAGCGGCATTGTTAAATCTCTTGATATCTTCATTCTCTTTTCTTCATCTGTCAGTTGAGCAATGCGTATTGGAGTATTAGCTTCATCCAATTTTTTATTTAATGCTTTGGATGCTTCTGTTTCAACTAGCGGAGATTCTTCCTTTGTTTCAATCTTAGAAACAATATCTTCAACCACAGGAGAAGCTTTAT